>JANPNS010000062.1:0-2511 GCA_031427575.1 Gallionellaceae bacterium | reverse complement strand
GATGATGGCGTTGCTCAAACCGGCCTAGTCCGCGGTCAATTGCAAGTGGGACTAAACCCTGTTACTGGAGCTCCATCTGCTACCTACGTTGACAATGGCTCCAACCAGTATCTGGTATGCAAGGCATTATAAGCAGTAAGCAGACAATATTCCCGGCGTGACCCAAGCCCGCTGTTCGCAGCGGGCTTTTTTATTACCCCTCATGCAGCCACTTCTCCGCCGCCAGCAGCGGCACCGGCTGTCCAAGCAGCCCGCGTAGGGCGGATGAGCGTAGCGTTATCCGCCATTTGTAAATTCATCCGGCGGAAGACGCTACGCTTTTCCGCCCTACACTTGCTTTGTTATTTACTGGCGCAAAGGCAGTGGGGATTGTCTGTCCTCTGTCTTCACCCCTCATGCAAGCGCTTCTCCGCTTCCAGCAGCGGCATCGGCTGTCCAAGCAGTACCAGCACGTCACCCGCGCGCAATACCATGTCGCCCGCCGGATGGGTGCCGCGCACGTTGTGGCGACGAACTGAATTGACTTCCACCTGCAACTCGTTCAGATTAATTCCAGCCAGCGTTTTGCCCACGGCGGCATCGCGCTCGTCCAACAACACGCTATGAAAGCGCGGCTGCAAACTTTCCGTGACTTCACCCACCGCATCAACCGAAAGCCGGAAAAATCCACTGAACACGCTATAGCGGCGCGCACGATTTTCCTGAATGCGGCGGATCACGCGGTTAAGCGGCACACCGCTCATCAGCAGCGCTTGCGAGGCCAGCATCACGCTGCCTTCCAGCACTTCCGCCACCACTTCGGCGGCACCGGCCTGCTTGAGTGACTCGATGTGCGTGTCGTCCGCGGTGCGCACCACCACCGGCAGGCCGGGGTGCAGCTCATTGACATGGTGCAATATCTTGAGCGCCGAGTGCAGGTCATCGTAAGTGATCACCAAAGTTTTGGCACGCATCAAACCGGCAGCCAGCAGCACTTCGCGCTTGGTGGCATCGCCATATACTACGCTTTCGCCTGCCGCCACTGCCTCGCGCACATGGCGTGAATCAAGATCAAGGGCGATGAAGTGTATGTGCTCCTGTTTCATAAAATGTGCCAGTGCTTGCCCGCTGCGCCCGTAGCCACAAATAATAATGTGCGCTTCGACCGCCATGCTTTGCACTGCCACTTGATGCAACTGCATCGCCCGGTGCATCCATTCTGAGGGGGAAATGCGGCGCACAATGGCTTCAGAATGTTGAATCAGAAAAGGCGCGATGAGCATGGAAATCAGCATGGCCGCCAACACGTTCTGCATCACTTCAGATGGCAGCAGGTTGACTCCACCCGCCAAAGTAAGCAATACAAAACCAAACTCGCCTGCTTGCGCCAACCCCAGACCACTGCGAATCGCCGCGCCCCAATCACCGTCAAACCAGCGCACCAAAAGCGCGACCACCGCCAGTTTGAAGGGCAATATAATAAGCAGCAGCAACACTATCCAATTCCAGCCTGCCATGACGCTGGCCGGGTTGAGCAGCATACCGATGGTGACAAAAAATAGACCGAGCAGCACATCGCGGAACGGCTTGATATCCGCTTCCACCTGATAGCGGTATTCGGTTTCTGAAATCAGCATGCCGGCGACAAACGCACCCAACGCCAATGACAGCCCGGCCATCTCGGTGAAATAGGCCAGCCCCAGGGTGAACAGCAATACATTGAGCATGAATAGCTCGGAAGATTTTTGTCTGGCCACCAGACCGAACCACGGGCGCAATAAACGCTGGCCGAAAATCAGTAACGCGGACAACACCAGTGCCGCCTTAAGCAAGGCCAAGCCAAGCGTGACATGGATAGCCTGACCCGTGCTGGCCAGTGCCGGAATAATGATGATCAGCGGGACCACTGCCAGATCCTGAAACAACAGCACACCCATGATGTTTTTGCCGTGCGGCGTATTCAGTTCGGCGCGCTCCACCAGCATCTTGCTGACAATTGCAGTTGAAGACATGGCCAGCACACCGCCCAATGCCAGACCCGCCCGCCAATCAAGTCCGAAGAAAAGTGAAGTGAGCATGACCAGCAACATGGTGGCCAGTACTTGAGCAGTGCCCAAGCCAAATACCACACGTTGCATGGTACGTAACCGCGCCAGGCTGAATTCCAGGCCAATGCTGAACATCAGAAACACTATGCCGAATTCAGCCAGGTGGCGTGTCTCCGGCGCATCCGGTATCCAGCCCAGAACATGCGGGCCGATCAGGATACCCACGATAAGATAGCCCAGCATCGCAGGCAGGCGCAACACGCGGCACAGCACCACCACGCCCACGGCGACGGCGAGCAAAATCAGGACAAGTTGTAATGCGTTGGCCATGTGTGCAATTTATGGGCACCTCTAAAAATCCAAACTCCGTCGCGATACTGCGTTGCTCACAAAAAATTACTCCTGACATATCATACATATGCGGCGTCGCAATTTTTTGCTCGCGCCTTGTCTCGCTTAGGATTTTGAATTTTTAGAGGCGCCC
>JANPNS010000061.1:0-4838 GCA_031427575.1 Gallionellaceae bacterium | reverse complement strand
CGGCTTTCTGCCGTTCAAGGAAGTATCCCCCAATTATTACCTCAGCGGTAGCGGTTCGCGCCCCAGCATCAAGGAAGCATTGCGCGAAGGCCAGGAACTGCTGGTGCAAGTGGAGAAGGATGAGCGCGGCAACAAGGGCGCGGCACTAACCACCTATATCAGCCTGGCCGGGCGCTATATTGTGCTGATGCCGAACAACCCCAGCGGCGGCGGCGTATCACGGCGCATCGAGGGCGAAGACCGCGACGAGCTGCGTGACGTTCTGGCGCAGCTGGAAGTGCCGCAAGGCGCCAGCATCATCGCGCGCACTGCCGGTATCGGACGCAACCTGGAAGAGCTGCAATGGGATCTCAACTACCTCAAGCAATTGTGGGACGCCATTGAGGGCGCGGCCAAAACCGAAAAAGCACCCTCGCTGATTTACCTCGAAAGCAGCCTGGTGGTGCGCGCCATACGCGACTATTTCCACCCGGAAATAGGCGAAATCCTGATTGACACCGACGACATCTACCAGCAGGCACGCGCTTTCATGAGCACGGTCATGCCCAACAACGTCAATGTCATCCCACGCTACCATGATGACGTGCCGCTGTTCTCGCGCTTTCAGATCGAGCACCAGATCGAATCGGCGCATGCACGCCAAATTAACCTGCCTTCCGGCGGCGCGATCGTGATCGACCACACCGAAGCGCTGACCGCGATCGACATCAACTCGGCACGCGCCACGCGCGGCGCGGATATCGAAGCCACCGCGCTCAACACCAACCTCGAAGCAGCCGACGAAATCGCGCGGCAAATGCGACTGCGCGATCTGGGCGGCTTGATCGTGATCGACTTCATCGACATGGAAAGCAACCGCAACCAGCGCGATGTCGAAAACCGCCTGCGCGACGCCTTGCATTACGATCGTGCGCGGGTGCAGACCGGCAAGATCTCGCGCTTCGGCTTGCTGGAACTGTCGCGCCAGCGCCTGCAGCCCAGCCTGGAAGAAACCAACCACTCGCCCTGCCCGCGCTGCAACGGCATCGGTCACATACGCGGCACGGAATCCTCTGCCTTGCACATCCTGCGCATCATCCAGGAAGAAGCCATGAAGGAGCACAGCGCCGCTATCCACGTGCAAGTGCCGGTAGATGTCGCCACCTTCCTGCTCAACGAGAAACGCGCAGAAATCCACCTGATCGAATCGCGGCTGAAGGTGAGCATCACACTGATTCCAAACTTGCATCTGGAAACACCGCACTACAGTGTAACGCGCTTGCGCCATGACGATTTGACCGTCGAAAATCTGCAAGCGAGTTACAAGCTGGTTACCATGCCGGAAGAAAGTCGAGTCGCTGCCGAAGCCGCGCAAGAAATAAAACCGCAACGCCCGCAAGCTGTGGTGCAAGGCATCACGCCGGCACAACCTGCCCCGACACGGTCAATTGAGGTGAGTTCGCAACCTTCCCTGTTCAGCAGGTTTTTTGCCTGGTTAAAATCGCTGGGCGCGGAAGCGACTACGGCAAAGCCAGTTACCGCTAAACCACGCAACAGCAATCCCCCACGCCGCGACCGCGAAGGCAATCGCCAGAATGGGAATCGACCAGACAGCAACCGGTCAGATGGCAACCGTTCGCGTAATAAACCGCGTCGTGACAAAGATGAAGCTGCGCCGCGCAATGAAAAACCTGCGCCAGCAGCACCCAAAGCGCAAGAACCGCGTACTGAGCGCCCGCCCCGTCCGCCGCGCATAGCAGTGGAAACACCGGTGCTGGAAAGCATGCCTCCGACCGTAACGTCAACTGAACCCATAGAAGAAAGTGCTAACCGTAGCGGGCGCAAGCGCGGCCGTCGCGGGGGTCAACGCGAACGTGGCCGTCGTGATCAGCAGACCAACGGGCAAACAGCAGTTGCGCAACCCACCAGTGGTGCAACCAGCATTGAGCCCTCAGCCATTGTGGACACTACACGTCACATCGAGGCTACGGAGCAGCCAAACATCCCGGTAATGGAACAGCGCGAGACTTTTGTTGCGCCAATTCCCGTGGCGCATACTGCGCCTCCCGCACCCGTGTTTGTTGCCCCAACTGCAGCTGGCAGCAACCTGGTGCAGATTGAAACTGACCCGGTCAAACGCGCTGCCGGGCTCACCCCTCAAGCTGAAACGCCACCACCCGTTTCTCGCCGTCGCTCACGTCCGCGAGAGGTGTACAACATGGAAAGCAGCGAACCGTTGGTGCAAATCGAAACACAGGACCCGGCGAACGGATAATCCAGAATCAGACATAAAAAAACCGCACGGCTCACTCCGTGCGGTTTTTTTTGAGCCTGAGATTTCCTACAGGGCGCCTCTAAAAATTCAAAATCCTAAGCGAGACAAGGCGCGAGCAAAAAATTGCGACGCCGCATATGTGTGATATGTAAGGAGTAATTTTTTGTGAGCAACGCAGTATCGCGACGGAGTTTGGATTTTTAGAGATGCCCTACAGATGATTCTTCTGAATATGCTTGAGCAACCCCTCCGCTGCATCCTCAACCATTTCCAGCACACGCTCGAAACCATCTCCCCCGCCATAATACGGATCAGGTACTTCACGCTCGTCATGTCGGCTGGCGTATTTCAGAAATAGACCAACGCGCTCCCGCTTATCTGACGGACACAGAGTGCGCAGAATGGAAAGATTGTCATAATCCATCGCCAGCACATAATCGAACCGCTCAAAGTCGGCCACCTCGACCTGCCGACCGCGTAACATGCTCATGTCATAACCACGCCGCAACGCGGCACGCTGCGCGCGCTTATCCGACGACCTGCCAACGTGGTAATCATGGGTGCCTGCCGAATCAATCAGTATATTTTCAGACAATCCTGCATTCTCCACAAAATGGCGGAACACCACTTCCGCCGTGGGAGAACGGCAGATATTGCCCATGCAAACAAAAAGTACAGAAATTTTATTTTTCATACCCGATCTCTCGCAAGGCTAACATCCGTTCTTTATATGAATAATTTTACTGAGAGATTGATATTAGTCTATGTGATACCCAATAACCAGCGCCCGTGAAAATTCCACAACATTTAAAACACCTGTGCTCAAGTCAGCCAGAATCTACCGCGCAGTGTCGGTGGCCAGCGCTCAATTACTTACCATGACCAGAGCGGAATCCGTTTAATCCGATGCTTATAAGTTTGCTCTGTGCAAATGCTATAGTGCTTCACGCGCAACTTATCACGCACTTGATCAAGCAACTTGGGGGGATTTTCTGTGGTGTCTTTGTCAGAAATTTTAGGGTGTGCAAAAATTGCATATCACGTAAAAATAATGCATTGCAAACTACATCCCAGATTATCCACCTCTAAGATGCCTTTCAAGGCATTTTTTAGGGGGTCTATTTTACGTTGGGCAATGTCATGAACTGGGCTGTCTCCGATACGTCTCTACGCACCACTTGGAGGAAAGCATGAAATATCGAGAGGTTTCAATCTTCACAGGCACCTCATTTCAGGTACCTGAACATATTCGGCGTCTTGACAGTCAGCGCACTCATGGATGGCAACTCCGGTATGGCAAGTGGATGATGTTTTCCGACCATGCCAATGATGGAAGCGGAGCAAAAGCATCGCTTGCTGCCGCTAAACAGGAGCTTCTGAAACGCATTGATGCCCTACATGCTCCAACAGGCTTGAGAACCGACATCATGTCTTGGAAGAGCAGCGCGCTTCCGGTTGGCATATCCGGTCCAGTCAAGAGTGTTCGGGCAGGCCGTCGAACTGTTGAGTTCAATTATTTAATCTCTACCCCTCGATTTGAAGAAAAAACTACCACCCGCAAGGTGTACATTGGAACTGAAAATACAATCACAGATAAAAGGCTATCCGCTGCTCTCGCCAAAGCAATTGAAATCCGGAAAGAGGTCGTGCGTGATTTTCAAGATGAAAAAACACACGCCAAGCGCAAACTCAGTAGAAAGCGTGAGAAGGCATAAGAAAAATGAGAGTCTATATGCCCAACCTAGCGTTCAAGAGGGACGCCGCAAAAGCGCGGCGCCCCTTAACTTTACGTTAGGCAACAAAGGAGGTACGTATTGAATCCCCGTGAAATGACTGGGCTTGACCTGCTTCAAGCCATGTCAGAAGGCAAACTACCGCATCCTTCGATAGCGGATACGATTCCCATGCGAATCTCCGAACTGACGAAGGGCACCATCAAATTTATTGTTAAGGCAGATAATCGGCATATTAACCCCCTTGGGGGTGTGCACGGTGGCTTCGCCGCTACAGTGCTTGATTCAGTTACAGGTTGTGCCATTCACACTATGCTTGATGCCGGCGTTGGTTACAGCACGGTTGATCTCAATGTAAAGATGCTCCGTCCTATTCCACTCGATGTTGAATTTTATGCTGAAGGTCGCGTAATTCACATCTCCAAGAGCCTTGGAGTATCAGAAGGCACCATTAAAGACACTAGCGGAAAACTGTATGCTCATGGCACAAGCACATGCAGCATTCTCCGTCCACAAGCTGCATAACCCGGCAGTCAAGAGGGACTGCGCAAAAGCGCGCAGCCCCTTACTTTTACGATAGGCACTAGAATGAGCAGTATCGCGAAACTAAATTAATTGAAAGACATATATCTATGCTCAATAAAATAAAAGAACTTGGCGCACAGGTAGCAGCAAAGGCGAATGATGCCGTCGATGGAATCACATCTTCTGTCAAGGGAGGCGTCGACTCTTTGGCAAATACTGCGTCCAACATGACCGATGCACTCAACGAAAAGGCTGTACGCGCCTCAACGGCACAGATGTGCAGCATCCTCGAAATCGCCATAGAGGAACTCAAATCTCGACCATTG
>JANPNS010000060.1:0-4920 GCA_031427575.1 Gallionellaceae bacterium | reverse complement strand
GCTGCGCATTCAAAAACGCGGCCTGATGCAAAAACTGCTCACCGGCCAATGGCGGGTGAAGATTAAAGAACAGGCGGTGGCGTGATGGAAGGCTTCCGTTTCAACGAAAAATACTTGTCGCAGATTCCGGCGCTCCAAGAGTTGATCAATCTCGGCTTCGAGTATCTGACGCCGGAGCAGGCACTTGCCGAGCGCGGCGGCAAGTTGGGCAATGTGCTGCTGGAGGGCGTGCTGCGCAAACAATTGAAGGCGATTAACCGCATTCAATACAAGGGCCAGGAGTTCCTGTTCAGCGAGGAGAATATCCAGTCCGCGATGCAGCGGCTGAAGAGCGTCAAATATGACGGCTTGCAGAAGACCAACGAAGCGATCTACGACCTGTTGACGCTGGGCACGGCGCTGGAACAAACCATCGAAGGCGATTCCAAGAGTTTTAATCTGCGCTATGTCGATTGGCAGAACTGGGAAAGGAATACCTTTCATGTGACCGCCGAATTCAGTGTAGAGCGCAGCCGCAGCAACGAGACCGCGCGTCCCGATATTGTGCTCTTCGTGAACGGCATTCCCTTTGCGGTGATCGAGTGCAAGTCGCCCAGCGTGGTAGTGGAGCAGGCCATTTCGCAATGTATCCGTAATCAGCAAGACGAATTCCTGCCCAAGCTCTTTACCTATGTGCAGCTGGTCATGGGCGTCAACAAGAATGCGGCACGCTATGCCACGGCAGGCACGCCTGCGAAGTTCTGGGGCCTGTGGCAGGAGCTACGCGACAAAGAGAGCGATGTTGCCGTGGCCATTAACAAGCTTCTAGCGGCAAAAGACAAGGACGCGTTGTTCTCTGGTGATTTCGCGCGGGCACGAAAATTTTTCGATACGTTGGCAGCAAAAGGTGAACGGCAAGTCACTGAGCAGGACAAGATGCTCTTCAGTATGTGCCGCCCGGAGCGTCTGATAGAGTTGATCTACAAATTTATCGTTTATGAAGGCGGCATCAAGAAGATCGCGCGATATCAGCAGTATTTTGTCGTCAAGTCTACGCTTGAACGGGTAAAGGGACTCGATCACGATGGCCGACGCAAGGGTGGCATCATCTGGCATACCCAGGGTTCCGGCAAGTCGCTCACTATGGTGATGCTTGCCAGAGGTCTTGCGCTGGATCGGGATATTCCCAACCCGCGTATCGTGCTGGTGACCGACCGCATGGATCTGGATAAGCAACTGGGCAACACTTTTGCAGCGTGCGGCCTGGTACCGGATCGCGCCAAGACTGGTCGCGATTTGCTCGAATTGGTGAGCGAGAAGAAAGCGGGGATTGTGACCACGCTGATACACAAATTCGACAAGGCGCTCAACGTCAAAAAATACCAGGATGAGTCCATCGATATTTTCATGTTGGTGGATGAGAGCCACCGCACCAATTTCGGAGCCTTTGCCGCGCGCATGCGGCAGATGTTTCCGAACGCCTGCTACCTGGGATTTACCGGGACACCTCTGCTGAAAGAGGAGAAAAATAATTTTGCCAAGTTTGGCGGCTTGATCGAGCCGCATTATTCCATCCAGCAGGCGGTGAAGGATGGCGCCGTGGTGCCTTTGCTGTATGAAGGCCGCCATGTGGAAATGGTGCAGAACAAGGCCGCCATCGACCTGTGGTTCGAGCGCCATACGCAGGGGTTAACCCGCGCACAGCAGGCGGACTTGAAAAAGAAATATGCGCGGGCGGAAATGCTCAACAAGGCCGATCAGGTTGTCTATATGCGCGCCTTCGATATCAGCGAACATTATCGCGAAAACTGGAAGGGCACGGGATACAAAGCGCAACTTGTCGCGCCAAGCAAACTCACGGCGCTCAAGTATCACGGTTATCTGGATGAGATCGGCTATCTAACTTCGGAGGTGATCATGTCGCCGCCGGATAGCCGCGAGGGTTACGACGAAGTCGAAGGCGAACCTATCGATGAAGTCCAGAAGTTCTGGCAGAAAATGATGAAGCGCTATGGCTCAGAGGAAGAGTACAACAAGCAGATCGTCAATCAGTTCAAGTATGGCGAGGAGCTGGAAATCCTGATCGTCGTGGACAAGCTGATTACCGGATTCGATGCGCCGCGCAATACGGTCATGTACCTGTGCCGTACCTTGCGCGAGCATACCCTGCTACAGGCAATTGCGCGGGTGAACCGGCTGCATGAGGACGAGAAAACCGGGGCGACGAAAGAGTTTGGCTATATCGTGGATTACGCCAGCATCCTGGGCGAACTGGACAAGGCATTGACTATGTACGCCGAGGCCGGACTGGCCGGTTTTGACGAAGATGACCTGGCCGGCACGCTGATGTCGGTTCATGAGGAAGTGGCTAAGTTACCGCAACAACATTCTGACCTTTGGGATGTGTTCAAGGGAGTAAAAAACCAGCACGACGAGGAAGCCTACGAGACATTGCTGGCGGACGATGCTCTGCGTGCAGACTTTTATGAACGCTTGGCAGATTACGGCAATACGTTGGGGATTGCGCTGTCGACAGAGCGTTTTATCATGACTACTGCGGAAGTCAAACTTCAGCAATACAAGGACGATCTCAAGCGCTTCAGGAAGTTAAAGGCCTCAGTAAAACTTCGCTATGCGGAATCGATAGACTACCGCGATTACGAGCCGAAGATTCAGAAATTGCTGGATACGCACATTTCCGCAAATGAGGTGATCAGGCTGAACGCGCCGGTTAATATTTTCGATGAAAAAACTTTCCTACAGGTCAAACAAGAGCATGGTGTTTACGAGACCCGGACGACGGCAGCGCGCGCGGACGCCATTGCACATGCGACAAAGCGGGCGATTACCGAGCACATGGGAGAAGACCCGGCCTTCTACGAGAAGTTTTCCAAGCTTATTCAACAGGCCATTGACGATTTCCGCGCCAAGCGCATCTCGGATCAGGAGTACCTGCAACGGGCCGCCGATATTCGCGAAAGCGTTGTCAGCCGCAAGCATGATGACCTGCCTGGCGCATTGCAGGGCAATGAGCATGCAATGGCGTTTTACGGAATTCTCAAGCCGTTTCTGGGTAATGGCACTGCTGCCGGCGCCAAATATGAAGAGGCGGCGAGCGACGCGGCGTTGGCGATTGCTGGGATTTTCGAAAAAAACCTCAAGGTGAATTTCTGGGACGACTTCGATGCACAGAAGCGCACCATGAATGATATTGACGATTATTTGTATGACATCCTTAAGGGCGATCAAGGCATTGAACTGAGCACTGAGCAGATGGACGAGATCATCGAACGCACGATGCAATTAGCTCGGCACAGGATGCGTGTATGACCGGGAAAATCCACTTCGGCAAAACTTCATTCGTATATGACGTGCTGCACGTTTCGCGCAAGACGATGGAGATCGCTGTTCATCCGAATAAACGTATAGTAGTCAAAGCACCTTTGGGTTCGCTTCAGGATGAAATAGAAAAGCGGTTAAAAAAACGGGCACGGTGGGTGTTGCGCCAGATCAACTACTTTCAGCAGTTCGAACCTCGTACCCCGGCCAGGCGTTATATCAGCGGAGAAACGCACCTTTATCTCGGGCGGCAGTACCGCTTGAAAGTGGTGAGGGCAGATGCCAACCAAGTGAAAATGACACGCGGCAGGATCGTTGTCGAAATTGATGGAGAAGTATTGCCGGAGCGGGTGGCAGAATATTTGGAAGACTGGTACCGGGCAAGAGCGCGCCAATACTTTCAAGAATGTCTGGAGCGATGTGCTCAAGATTTTATTCGGAGGGGGTACGAATTACCCAGGCTGCAAATCAAGAAAATGCGAACCCGCTGGGGAAGTCTGTCTCAGAATGCCACGTTGACGCTTAATCTGTCTTTAATACGGGCTCCGCGTGAATGCATCGAATATGTGATTACCCATGAATTGTGTCACCTAAAATATGATGATCACAGTGCAGGATTCTATAGATTTTTGGAAAGACTCATGCCTGACTGGGAGAAAAGAAAGCGGAAGCTTGAGCTTGCTTCTGCTTAAAGTGTTGCATGTCGCCCATGATTCGCCAGATGATTTCCTGCCTCATAAAATATCGGTTCGGTGCTAAGTTCCGACTCGATGTTTCTCGTAAGCAGACGCTCGCAGCAAGCGGAGTCGGATAACTTGTCACAGTCCGGCTCAGGCCGAGAACCGGGCGCTCATGGCAATCTTCTCGACCGCCTCCTCTTGGCACGTAGCAGCCCATCGAGCTTTGTAGTAGCCTACTTGAAAGCGGCACTTGGCGCTTTGCATTCTGCCTAGGTTAGCACCCTGTGCCCACCCAGCAGTTAAAAAATATTGGGCAACTCGTTGCCCACGATTAAACGATTTTAGGTTTTCGCATTTCCTCCCCTGTGCGCCGCCGAGTAGCGCAGGCTGGTCAGTGGTTGTCGGCGAGGACTGATGAAATAACTAGCCATTCGACTAAGCTGGCAAACGACGCCAGCCAAGTCGCTGGTTATGTCTGAGCGCGTAGCGCGAGTTCCGCAGCCGCCTGACCAGTCGAGCAACACAGGGCACCGCGAAGCGGCGGCAAACCGGGGTCGCCTTTTAGTTCCGGCATAACATGCTGCGCATGTGAGCCTACACTGCAACTTCGTTGTCTTTGGCTATTTTATTTTGGCGAAGCAAAAGAAAGTAGCTTGCTGCCGGGCAACCCCCGGCGGTTTGGATTCTGAATGTTTGTATGCGATGCCCTTCGACAAGCTCAGGGCGAACGGAAAATATATCCCGATTTCAACTTGCACCGCATTTGACGGTAGAATGCGCATCTTTACATAAGCCGCTGAATCCGATGACTATCACCATCGCCTTATCCAAAGGCCGTATCTTTGAAGAAACTCTGCCGTTGTTGAATGCGGCGGGCATCACGCCGCTGGACGATCCAGAGACTTCGCGCAAGCTGATCCTG
>JANPNS010000059.1:0-2077 GCA_031427575.1 Gallionellaceae bacterium | reverse complement strand
GCGATCATCATGTCTGCGCAAGGTGTAATGCATACGTGTAGCTGCTACAAGTTCACCCTGCGTTGGTTCGTTACCAAAAGACTCACTGGCACTGGCTCCTCCCCTGACAAGGGGAGGCCGGGAGGGGTTGATTTTGACGTTTAACATTTCACCTTTCACAGCCTCAAGACGCTAGCCTGGAAATATCCGCGACGCGATTCATCGCTTGGTGCAATTGTGACAACAAAGCGAGACGGTTGGCGCGCAGCGCCGTATCTTCAGCATTCACCATCACGTTATCAAAAAACGCATCCACCGGCGCGCGCAACGCCGCCAAAGCGGACAGCGAAGCGGTGTAGTCGCCTGCCGCGAATGCCGCATTGGCCTTGGGTACGATCTGATTCAAAGCCATGTGTAGCGCTTGCTCGGCAGGTTCTTGCAACAGCGCTACGTTGACTTCGCTGCTGATTGCACTTTCCGCCTTTTTCAGAATGTTGCCCACGCGCTTGTTGGCGGCAGCCAAAGCGGCAGCTTCCGGCAATGCTGCAAAAACACATACCGCTTCAAGTTGTTTCGGCACCAGATAAATCTGTGTTGGATTCATGCACAACACCGCCTCCACCTCGTTAGTCGAATAACCTTGTTCGCGCAGCAACCCGCCGAGACGTTCAAACATAAAAATCTCAACATCGGTATGGGCAGCGCCCAACAGCCCTTTAGGAAAACCTGCAAAAGCGATGTTGATCAGATCGAACTGCCGGAGCGGCAATTCCTTTTCGATCAATATTCGAAGCACGCCTAACGCATGTCGCCGCAATGCGAAGGGGTCTTTGTCGCCGGTCGGGATCTGCCCGATGCCAAACATACCAACCAGTGTTTCCAGTTTATCCGCCAACGCAACGCAAATGCCGACCTTGTTGCGCGGCAATTCATCACCGGAGAAGCGCGGCTTGTAGTGGTCTTCGATGGCAAAGGCAATATCGTCGCTCAGTCCATCGTGTTGCGCGTAATAGCGCCCCATGATGCCCTGTAATTCAGGAAACTCGCCCACCATGTCGGTAAGCAGATCGGCCTTGGCCAGCAAGGCAGCCTGATCGGCCTGCATCGCGAGCGCATCACCACCCAATTGCTGTCCGATGGCGCGTGCAATGGCTTGCACGCGCTGCACACGATCACCCTGGCTGCCGAGCTTGTTGTGATAGACCACCTTGGATAGGCCGAGCACCCGTGAGTCCAGCGGCTGCTTGCGATCTTTATCAAAAAAGAATTTAGCATCCGCCAGACGCGCCCGTAAAACTCGCTCATTGCCGTGAATAATGTTTTCAGGTTTGTCGGTCTGGATGTTGCTAACCATCAAAAAGCGCGGCAACAACTTACCATCTCTGTCCAGCAGCGGAAAATACTTTTGATGCTGTTTCATTGAAAGTATCAGGCACTCCTGCGGAACTTCGAGAAACTCAAAGCTAAATTCACCTGCGTACACCGCTGGATATTCAACCAGCGCGGTCACTTCATCAAGCAGTGCATCATCCTTGGCAATAATTGCCTTGCCCGCTTTTTCCTGTAACGCGACTGAAATCATTTCGCGGCGGCGGGCAAAATTGGCAATCACACAGCCATCGGCTTTCAGAAGTTCTTCATATTTTGAGGCATGTGAAATCTTCACCTTGCCTATACCCATGAAACGATGACCGAAAGTATCGCCATAGTTTTGATGCAAGCCCAAAACACCACCACCATGACCTTGTAAGTGAGTGTCGCCACACATGATGATCAATCCATGTACAGGCCTGACGAAAGTAGTAGCTCCCATTCCCCAGCGCATCACTTTAGCGACAGGCAGTTTGCTCAGAACACTCCTAATAATTTCAGTGGTCACGCCATGCAGGGATTCACCCCGTTGGGTATAGCGGTAAACGTAGCAAGACTTACCCTTGTCATCTAATGCCTGCTCCAGCTTGTCTATTCCCACATTGCAGGACTTGGCAAATCCCAGCAAGGCTTGGGAGGGTTTGCCAGATGCATCCAACCCTGCTGCCACAGAGGGGCCTTTGCGTTCGATTTGTTTATCCGGTTGTTGGAAAGCGACATGGCTGAT
>JANPNS010000058.1:0-2878 GCA_031427575.1 Gallionellaceae bacterium | reverse complement strand
CAAGGCGGAGTAGCAGTGCCGGTAACACCGGGGAACCGGGGAAGTTCCGGCGTTGCAACATCCGTCATCTGACGTCGGCAACACCAAGGCCGGCACATCGGGCGACCCGCCGCGAGTACTTTGCGCCAATCGATTCAGAGCGGATGGTTGCTGACTGGTGTTCAGGCCGGCAAATGCCGCGATTGGCGCGGCGGCGCATTGCCGGCGGCATTGCCGGCCGTACGCTTGGTCCGCACTTCGGCATGTCCTGCGGGCTGGAACGCCAAGCGCCCTTTGCCGCCGGTGCGTGCATAGTCGGTCAGCAGGGTCGCCGCAACCTCCTGCGGCGCCAGCGCGCAGGCCGCCGTCAGGTACTCATTCACCAGTTCGAACAGGCGTTCCATCGCCAGTTGATGGGTCTGACCGGTTCGCGCATACAGCCAGTCACTGAACGCCAGAAAACTCGCGAACGCGGAAGCCGGGTATGGGCGGAAAAAATATGCGATCATCCGCTACTCAATACCGCATTGATGGGTATCGCTGTGCTTAACCCATCCTACGCACTACTCGACAACGGTTTGATTATGACCGCAATCGCTTCCAACTTGCAAGCCGTCAATCATATCATTGCGCAGGCCCTGCGCACGGTGCAGCGGCGCGGGGACGACGTTAAGTTATTGGCGGTGAGCAAGGCTTTTCCAGCTGCTGCGGTGCGCGAGGCATATCAGGCTGGATTAAGCACCTTCGGTGAAAGTTATGTGCAGGAAGCGCTGGATAAAATAGAGACGCTGCGCGACCTGCCATTACAGTGGCACTTTATCGGGCCGATCCAGAGCAACAAGACGCGCGCTATTGCGCAACATTTTTCCTGGGTGCACAGTGTGGACCGGCTGAATATCGCCGAGCGCCTGTCGGCACAACGGCCAGCAAATTTGCTGCCACTGAATGTGTGTATTCAGGTTAACCTAAGCGGGGAAGAAAGCAAGAGCGGTGTGGCCCCGGAGCAGTTGGCAGAGCTGGCGCAGAGCGTGGCGCTTCTGCCGCATATCGAGTTACGCGGTTTGATGACTATCCCTGCGCCTGCGTCAAAATTGGCTGCTCAGCGTGTTCCCTTCGCCAGGTTACGCGAGTTGCTGCAGGCACTCAATGATCAGGGCTTGGAGCTTGACACTTTGTCCATGGGCATGTCGCACGATATCGAGGCCGCAGTGCTGGAAGGCGCAACCATCGTGCGCGTCGGCACGGCAATTTTTGGGGAGAGAAATTATGGGGAAAAATAAATGATTATTTGTTTTATCGGCGGCGGCAATATGGCAACTGCGCTTATTGGCGGGCTGCTCAAACAGAATTTTACTGCTGCACAGATGCGCGTGGCAGAAATTAACGCCGATAATCGCGCCAGATTGCACCATGAATTTGGCGTGCAAGCCATGGCTGAACTGGCGACAGCAGTAGCGGGCAGCGACGTGATCGTGCTGGCGGTCAAGCCGCAGCAGTTAAGCGAAGTCGCTACCCAGCTTGCGCCGCTGTTGGCCGGGCAGTTGCTGATCTCGATTGCGGCCGGTATCCGCGCTGCTGACCTGGCGCGCTGGATGGGCTCGCAAAACCTGGTGCGCGCCATGCCCAATACGCCAGCGCTGATCCAGAGCGGAATGACCGGTTTGTATGCGCTGCCTGCAGTGGGCAGCGAGCAACGTGCAGCAGCCCAGACAATATTATCAGCCGTAGGCAATACCTTGTGGCTGGATAACGAAGCGATGATGGATGCGGTAACGGCTGTGTCTGGCAGCGGGCCGGCCTATGTATTTTATTTTATCGAAGCGTTGCAACAAGCGGCGCGCGAGTTAGGTTTCGATGGGCAAGCGGCACGCCGTTTGGCACTCGATACTTTCATTGGTGCGGCGAAACTGGCCGATGCCAGCGAGGATGATGTAAATGTGCTGCGCGCGCGCGTTACTTCCAAAAACGGCACCACCGAACGTGCCTTGCTTAGCATGGAGGAAAATGAGGTGAAGAAACATATTATCAGCGCGGTTCATCTGGCGGCTGTCCGTTCAAAAGAAATGGGTGACGAAATGGGGAAGGCCTGATGTTGAACGAAGCGCTGATATTTTTGCTCAATACCCTGTTGCAGCCGTTTGCCGCCGTTCTGCTGTTACGTTTTCACCTGCATTGGATGCGCGCACCGATGCGCAATCCGCTGGGCGAATTCATCATGGCCATTACCGATTTTCTGGTGCTGCGCGCGCGCCGGGCTATTCCGGCCGCAAGGGGAGTGGATGTGGCGACCTTGTTGCTGGCCTTTGCGGTGGAAGCGATTTACCTGGCTGCGCTGTTGTGGGGACAAGGATTGCCGTTTGAGGGCTTTCCATTACCCGGATTGCTGGCATGGACAGCGGTCAAACTGCTCAAGCTTAGTTTATACCTGCTCATGGCGGCGCTATTGGTGCAGGCGCTATTGTCGTGGTTCAATCCTGATACGCCAGTGGCAGGGCTGCTGACGGCTGTGACCCGGCCTTTCCTCACGCCATTGCGGCGGCGCATTCCACCGCTGGGCAACGTAGACCTGACCGTGCTGGTGCTGTTCATAGTGTGCCAACTTATTCTGATAGTGCCACTGGCCTGGCTGGAAAGCTTGGCCAAGAGGTTGTTCTGACCATGTGGCATGGCCGCGAAGGCGACCTTATCACCTTGGTGTTGCATGTGCAGCCGCGTGTCAAGCGGCAGCAAGAATTTTGTTGGCAATGTTAGTTTGGAGTTATTCCAATTTCCGATAAAAAGGAGCACAAGGCGGCAAGTCCGAAAAGCTTTTGGCCGGGCACCCGGATGAGGCGACGAAGACAGCACACCTAGTGCGGCTAGGAGCCGAAGACGCAGCCAACGCAGTGATCGTTTTTAT
>JANPNS010000057.1:0-3251 GCA_031427575.1 Gallionellaceae bacterium | reverse complement strand
GGCATCAAAGTGCGTTACGCCATTCACCCGGTGGCTGGACGTATGCCGGGACATATGAACGTGCTGCTGGCCGAGGCCGAAGTGCCCTATGAGCAAGTAGTGGAAATGGACGAGATCAATAACGAATTTGCCGATACCGATGTGGTGCTGGTGATCGGCGCCAACGACGTGGTCAACCCCGCTGCCAAGACTGATCCGCAAAGCCCAATTTTCGGCATGCCTATACTTGAAGCACACAAGGCGCGCACCATATTGGTGGTCAAGCGCAGCATGGCCGCTGGTTATGCTGGCTTGGACAACGACTTATTCTATCTGGATAAAACCATGATGGTGTTCGGCGATGCCAAGAAGGTGGTCGAGGATGTGATCAAGGCGTTGGCACACTAATGCGTAATGGCATTTCAAATCAGCCCAGATGGGCTACCTCCGCCCTCGCGCAGTCGTTTTTCCGCTACTAGCAGCGGCATCGGCTGCCCGAGCAGCACCAGCACATCCCCCGCCCGCAATACCATGTCGCCCGCCGGATGAGTGCCACGCACGTTGTGGCGGCGTATGGAGTTTACCTCTACCTGAAATTCTGTCAGGTTAATTTCATCCAGCGTTTTATTCACGGCATCATCGTTTTCAGCCAGCAGCACACTGTGAAAACGAGGCTGCATGCTTTCCGTCTCCTCGCCCACCGAGTCATTAGGTAAGCGAAAAAATCCGCTGAATACGCTATAGCGACGCGCACGATTTTCCTGGATGCGGCGGATCACCCGGTTGAGCGGCACTCCGGCCATCAGCAGCGCTTGTGATGCCAGCATCAAGCTGCCTTCCAGCACTTCCGCCACCACTTCGGCAGCGCCAGCTTGTTTTAGTGATTCCAGATGAGTGTCGTCAGCCGAGCGCACCACGACCGGCAATCCGGGGCGCAGTTCGTTAACGTGGTGCAGAATCTTAAGCGCGGAGTGCAGGTCGTCATAAGTGATCACCAAGGTTTTTGCGCGCATCAAACCGGCAGCCAGCAGCACCTCACGTTTAGCCGCATCGCCATAGACCACGCTTTCACCTGCTGCCACTGCCTCGCGCACATGACGTGTATCAAGATCGAGCGCAATAAAATGTATGTTCTCCTGTTTCATAAAACGCGCCAATGCTTGCCCGCTGCGCCCATAACCGCAAATAATGATGTGCGCTTCGACCGCCATACTTTGCACCGCCACCTGATGCAACTGCATGGCGCGGTGCATCCATTCCGAGGGAGAAATACGGCGCACAATGGCTTCGGCGTGTTGGATCAAAAAAGGCGCAATGAGCATGGAAATCAACATTGCCGCCAGCACATTCTGCATCACCTCCGGTGGCAGCAGGTTTACTCCTCCTGCCAGCGTCAGCAACACAAAACCAAATTCACCGGCTTGTGCCAAGCCCAAACCACTGCGTATTGCTGCGCCCCAATCTCCTTCAAACCAGCGTACCAAAAGTGCCACCACCGCCAGCTTAAAGGGCACTAAAATAAGCAACAGAAACACTATCCAATCCCAGCCTGCCACCACGCTGGCCGGGTTAAGCAACATGCCGACAGTGACAAAGAACAAGCCGAGCAACATATCGCGGAAGGGCTTGATGTCGGCTTCCACCTGATAGCGATATTCTGTTTCTGAAATCAGCATACCCGCGACAAATGCGCCCAGCGCCAATGACAGCCCGGCCAGTTCGGTGACATAGGCCAGCCCCAAAGTGAACAACAACACGTTGAGCATGAATAGCTCGGAAGATTTTTGCTTGGCCACCAGATTAAACAACGGGCGCAATAAATGCTGGCCGAAAATCAGCAAAGCCGACAACACCAATGCTGCCTTGAGCAAGGCCAGACCCAGCGTGATGTGTATAGCCTGATTGGTGCTGACCAGCGCCGGAATAGTGATGATGAACAGCACCACTGCCAGATCCTGAAACAGCAGTACGCCCATGATGTTCTTGCCGTGCGGCGTATTCAGTTCGGCGCGTTCCACCAGCATCTTGCTGACAATAGCTGTGGAGGACATCGTCAACACCCCACCCAAAGCCAAGCCAGCCTGCCAACTCATACCAAAAGAAAGTGAGGCCAACATCACCAGCAACATGGTCGCCGCAACCTGTGCCGTACCCAAACCAAACACCACTGCACGCATGGAGCGCAAGCGCGCCAGACTGAATTCCAGACCGATGCTGAACATCAGGAACACCACGCCGAATTCAGCTAGGTGACGCGTCTCCGGCGCATCCGGTATCCAGCCTAGAACATGCGGGCCGATCAAGATGCCGACGATCAGGTAGCCCAGCATCGCGGGCAGATGCAAAGTGCGGCACAGCACCACCACGCCCACAGCGACCGCGAGCAAAATCAGGACGAGTTGTAATGCGTTGGCCACTTGCGCTATGCAGAATCAGATTGTTGATCGAAGGCGAATAATGCCTTAACTGGCGCGTCTTGCAAATGGCGCATCGCAAATGCTGTTAGCCCCAAGTAGTAATGTCCGGTTTCTCCCAAGTAGAAATGTCCGGTTGTAATTAAAATCCTGCCCTGTTTTTTAACTGGGTGGACTGCCAGCCTGCCGACCCGGCAGGCACGGGCGCACTCGCCCTGCAAAAAGGGCGAAATCGGGCAATAATGCTTAAAAAATGGCGGGTTGAGCGGAACAGGTTGCTGCAATAGCAACTTTTAGCGGGAGTTTAGGGGCATGACGCGGAACATGTTCCGCTGGCATCGCGATGGTCAGAGATATAATCTCCATAACAAGCAGTTTCACAGCAGCACCACCGGGCTTGTCCAACAAACGGTTCAGATTGTGGCTCGCTTCGCGATCACAATCTAACCTTACTCGTTAGCCGTCTGCGACAGCGGAATATCATTTCCAATTGAGATTGAGCTTGCGATGAGAAGCTGCACAGTCGCGCAAATACAGGTTGATGAGGCTTTGGTACGGCACACCAACATCCTCAGAGATTGCCTTAAAGTAGGAGATGGACTCTTCATCGAGCCGAATGGTAATTTGTTTTTTGAGCTGTGCTGCATAGGGATTTTTCCTTGCAGCGGAGAAGTCGTATTCTTTTCGCATGTGTCACCTCTATGGATAATTTATGGATTCCTTGGCCGTCGCCTTGCGAGCGGAGATGATGCGAATGACATTGCCCTCACCCCGATAACAGTGGCAAACCAGTAGCAGACGCAGTCGGCGAGCACGGTTCGCGTGACGGTGTTGCGCGGCCCGGTGATGCCGGCGTTG
>JANPNS010000056.1:0-6570 GCA_031427575.1 Gallionellaceae bacterium | reverse complement strand
TCGGGGCCTTCGGTGCCGCGGACCCATGGCTCGGCGACGTTGTTGCAGGCTCCTGATGTGGAATAACCACATGGCGTCGCCTGCGCCTAGCCCTGCACCCGAATCCTCCCCGCCGAATGTACAACTTCTTCATTTACGAGCCCTTATGTTTCAAGCGCACATTGTACTCGGTCGCGGCGGTCAGAATACCGCGCAGGATGTTTACTTCCTCCTGCTCCAGCCGCGCTCTGGCATACAGGCGGCGCAGTTTCAGCATCAGCTTGTTGGAACCCCCGGTTCTAAAAAATCCGATCTGGGTCAGCGCGTCTTCAAGATGAACAAACAACCTTTCCAACTCTTCATGTTTAGCCGGCTCCACCTCAATCGGCTGCAAACTCAAACCGGCATACTGCATCGCCACGCTCAGCTCGTAACATATCACCTGCACTGCCGCCGCCAGATTCAAAGAGGAGTAGCCGGGGTTGGCCGGGATGCGCACCAGCAGATGGCTCTTGCTCACTTCCTCATTGGTCAGGCCGGACATCTCGGTGCCGAACAGCAAGGCCACCGGCTGTTGCGCGGCGTGCTGCGCCAACAGCGGCATGGCCTCACGCGGCGTCAATACCTCATGCGAAATGTCACGCAGCCGCGCCGTCATCGCCGCCACGAACACCGTGCCGCGCAGAGCCTCGTCAATCGAGCCGCATACCACCGCGTTGCGCAGCACATCATCCGCGCCGCATGCCATCGTTTCCGCCTGCGGGTCGGGAAAATGGCTGGGATTGACCAAATAAAGCGTCTCTAATCCCATGGTCTTCATGGCTCGCGCAGCCGCGCCAATATTGCCCGGGTGGGTAGTATGACTGAGCACCACCCGCACATTATTTAAAATCCCCGGTTTATTCAAAATAGGTTTGTCCAAATCAAAATTCACACTAAAATAGGCGACCGGAATTTTCCGACCGCTCTGGGAGCCTCTATAAATTCAAAATCCTAAGCGAGGCAAGGCGCGAAATAAATTTTAGCGCGCCGCATATATTTTATATGTAAGCGTTAAAATTTATTGAGCAACGCAGCATCGCGACGGAGTTTGGATTTATAGAGGTTCCCTTCATTAAAAAGGTTTGTTATGCATCCCATGCTCACTATCGCGGTGAAAGCTGCGCGGCGCGCCGGCAATTTGATTCATCGTGCCGCCGACAATCTCGACCACCTCACCGTCACCCAAAAATCGCACTCCGATTACGTCAGCGAGGTGGATCGCGCCGCCGAGCAGGCCATCATCAAAATCCTGCTGGATGCCTTTCCGACCCATGCAATTCTAGCAGAAGAGAGCGGCGCCCAAGGCGACTCGGAATACGTGTGGATCATCGACCCGCTGGATGGCACCACCAACTTCCTGCACGGCTACCAGCAATATGCCGTCTCTATCGCGCTGCAGCATAAAGGCGTGCTGACCCAGGCGGTCATTTACGACCCGACCAAAAACGACCTGTTCACCGCCACGCGCGGTCGCGGTGCCTACCTCAATGACCATCGCCTGCGCGTCAGCAAGCGTAAGGAATTGGCCGATTGCCTGATCGGCACCGGTTTCCCCTACACCCGTTTTGAGCATCTTGATGCCTACATGGCCATCCTGCGCGACATGATGCAAAAAACCTCCGGCCTGCGCCGCCCCGGCTCTGCTGCGCTCGACCTGGCCTATACCGCAGCCGGCCGCTACGATGGCTTTTTTGAAACTGGCCTCAAACCGTGGGACATCGCCGCCGGGTGCTTGTTGATTACCGAAGCGGGCGGACTGGTGGGTGATCTGCAAGGCAACGATGGCTATCTTAAGAGCGGTCACCTGTGCGCTGGCAACCCTAAAGTGTTTGCGCAGATGCTGCAAGTGATGGCACCGCATTTAACGGCGGGGTTAAAAGACTGACGCTATCATTAATATCTGTCCTGCCACCCCTGTTTCTGGCAAAAATTGATTGCGACACGAATAAATACTACACTAGCTGCCCGCCCCATACCCTAAGACAAGCCTGAGCAATGATTCTTAGAAAACATATTCAGCTTTCCTTTCTCGCCATTCTGGTTTTGTTTGCGCTGAATTTTGCAATCAACTTCTGGAGCAACCAGAAAAATGGCGCCGCCGTCGAGGCGCTGCAGCAGGCGATTTCCCGGCAGGCATTAACCACGACCATTAAACAGGGCACAGCCGACATCCAGAAACAGGTTGCCCGTTTGGGGCAGCTCCGCTTCGAGGTCGCGGCGACTCCTTTGCCCACCAAGGAGATTGAACAAATGAATCTGCAGTCGGCCACGATAGCTGCACAGATTGAGATGCTGCACCAGCTGTCCGCTGTCGAAATGCGCGCCAGGGTGGAAACCCTGCAACAGAGCTACGCCGAGCTAACCGCATCCTGGCGTGTTTTTTATCAGAATTTCGGGATCAATCATGTGCTGGCACTTACCGAGCTCGCGTTGCATACTGAACCTGTAAGCCAGCGCATATTGTACGAAGCGATACCGCTGCTTGAACGAGACGAGAAGCAGCGCATAGAAGCCGCACGCAAGGATTTCAGCGCTGCGCAGTGGTGGACTACCGGTACAGCATCCTTGATTTTTATCTTTTCCATTTGCGCGGCTGCGGCAATTTCCGTGTGGACATACCGCCGCTTTGCCCGCAGTCTGAAAGCATTACAACAGGGTGTGGAATCGATCAACCACGGGGATAACTCGCACCCGATCGCACTGCCATCCAAAGATGAGTTGGGAGAAATCGCCAGCTCATTCATCAATCTGTCCGACACGCTAAGCAGCACCCAAAATCAGTTGGCTCACCTTGACCAGGAACTGGCACAACATCACGCAGAACTCGAACAGCAACGCCAAACGTCCGAGTCCCTGTTGCGCAACATTTTACCGGCCTCGGTAGCCGATGAATTCCGGTTGAAAGGATCCGTAGAGCCGAAATACCTGGAAGATGTCACGATTATTTTCACCGATTTCGTGAATTTTTCTTCCTTCACCGAACAGCTGGCCGCAGTAGATCTGGTACAGATGTTGCACGAATATTTCAGTGCCTTCGACCAGATCACGACACGTTACGGCCTGGAAAAACTGAAAACCATCGGCGACAGCTATATGTGCGCCGGCGGTTTGCCTGAACGAAATCCTTCCCACCCGGTAGATGCCGTAATGGCGTCGATGGAAATTGTTCATACCGTGACCGAACTCAACAGGCAGCACAACTGGCCTATCCGTGTTGGTATCCACACCGGACATCTGATTGCCGGAATTGTCGGCAAACAGAAATTTGCCTATGACATCTGGGGTGAATCCGTCAATTATGCCTCACGCCTGGAATCCACCAGCGAGCCCAATCGCATCAACCTGTCCGAGCAAACCTATTCGCGCGTTAAGGATTTCTTTGAGTGCGAGAAGCGGAGCGCCATTGCTGTGAAGGGCGAGCAGAAATTAGACATGTATTTTGTAAACGGATTCTTGCCTGGCCTTGTTGACGATTCCAAGCAGATTCCGCCACCAGCATTTCTGCGCCGCTATCGCAGCTATTTTCAAAAGGATCCCCCTTCCTTCCCGGCATTCGTCGGGCATTTGCAGCCATGATCCTGCCGCTCTACTTGCGCGGCCGCGCAGAATGCAAATAGTAGCCGCCGTCATTTAGCCGGATGAATCCGGAAACGCACACCCCCATGATGCAGCAGTATCTGCGCATCAAGGCGCAGCATCACGACATGTTGCTGTTTTACCGCATGGGGGATTTTTACGAGCTATTCCATGACGATGCCGTGCGTGCCGCCAGGTTGCTCGACATCACGCTCACCCAGCGCGGTGCGTCCAATGGCCAGCCTATCAAGATGGCAGGAGTGCCTTATCACGCTGCCGAACAATATCTGGCCAGGTTGGTTAAGCTCGGTGAGTCCGTTGCCATTTGTGAACAGATTGGTGACCCCGCCACCAGCAAAGGGCCGGTCGAGCGCAAGGTCGTGCGCATCGTCACCCCCGGCACGCTGACTGATTCCGCACTGCTGCAAGAAAAGCGCGACAGCCTGCTGTTGGCTATGCACGAACGTCATGGCAAGTTGGGATTAGCCTGGCTGAATCTGGCTTCCGGACAATTTTTTGTGTGCGAGACCACGCCGGAAAATCTGCCCGCCGAATTGGAACGACTTCAACCATCCGAAATTCTTTATGCGGAACAGCTGCAATCATCCGACGAACATCCCCTCTCCCTCTGCGGGAGGGTTAGGGTGGGGGAAGGAACTCATGCAGCGCTGAAATTCCTTCCCGACTGGCATTTTGACCTCGACTCGGCGCGGCGCGTGCTATGCCAGCAATTCGCCACACTCGATCTGGCCGGATTTGGTTGCGACGGTTACAGCGTGGGGCTGGAAGCGGCGGGTGCCCTGCTTGGATACGCCCAGCTCACGCAAGGCCAGGCCATCAGCCATGTGCGCAACATTCAGGTGTATGCCGCCGCACGTTATGTGCGCATGGATGCCGCCACGCGCCGCAATCTGGAAATCACCCAGACGTTGCGCGGCGAACCTGCCCCTACCCTGCTATCTTTGCTTGACACCTGCGCCACCAACATGGGTAGTCGTTTGCTCCACCACTGGCTGCACCACCCCTTGCGCAATCGTGAGGTACTGAATGCAAGACTGGATGCGGTGGACAAACTGAGCAACCAATTCAGCACCGTGCATGAGCAACTAAAACCCTGCGTAGATGTGGAACGCATTACTGCACGCATCGCCTTGAAGAGTGCGCGTCCACGGGATTTATCCGGCTTGCGCAACACGCTCACCCAACTGCCACAACTGCATGGCACACTTGCCGAGTGTGACTCAGCCTTACTGAATACACTGGCAGAGGCGTTGCACGCCGATGAGCAACTAGTCTCTCTATTGCAATGTTCCTTGCGCGCAGAACCTTCCAACGTCCTGCGCGAAGGCGGCGTGATCGCCGACGGCTTCGATGCAGAACTGGATGAACTGCGCGGCATTCAAAACAACTGCGGCGCATTCCTTCTCGAACTGGAAGCGCGCGAACGGGCGCGTAGCGGCATCGCCACCCTCAAGGTCGAATATAACCGCGTGCATGGTTTTTACATTGAGGTATCGCTGGCGCAGTCGGCCAAGGTGCCGGACGATTACCGCCGCCGCCAGACCTTGAAAAACGCCGAACGCTACATTACACCGGAACTGAAGACCTTCGAAGACAAAGCGCTATCGGCCAATGACCGTGCGCTGGCGCGCGAGAAGCTGCTTTACCAACAGCTGCTGGATCAGCTCGCCCCTTACATCGCGCCGCTACAACGCATCTCCGCCGCCATCGCCGAACTGGACGTACTTGCCACCTTCGCCGAGCGCGCCGTGACGCTGAATTTCTGCGCGCCTGCATTCAGTGAAGAATCCGTGCTGCACATTCACAAGGGGCGGCATCCGGTGGTGGAAGCGCAAGTCGAGCAGTTCATCGCCAACGATACCGATCTGCACAGCACACGCAAAATGCTGCTCATCACCGGCCCCAACATGGGCGGTAAATCTACCTACATGCGCCAGGTGGCGCTGATAGTGCTGCTGGCGCATATCGGTTGTTTCGTTCCGGCAGAAGAAGCCGTGCTGGGCGAAATCGACCAAATTTTCACTCGCATCGGCGCATCGGATGATTTGGCCAGCGGCCGCTCCACGTTCATGGTCGAGATGACTGAGGCCGCCAATATCCTGCACAACGCTAACGACAAGAGCCTGGTGCTGGTAGATGAAATCGGGCGCGGCACCTCCACCTTCGATGGCTTGGCTCTGGCCTACGCCATCGCGCGCCATTTGCTGGAAGAAAACCAAAGTTATACTTTATTCGCCACCCACTACTTTGAATTGACCCGGCTGGCCGATGAGTACACGCAGCTCGCCAACGTGCATCTGGCCGCCATTGAACACCAGCACAACATTGTATTCCTGCACAGCGTGAACGAAGGCGCAGCCAGCCAGAGCTATGGTCTGCAAGTTGCTGCGCTGGCCGGTGTGCCGGACACCGTAATCCGTAATGCGAAAAAACAACTGCGCACATTGGAACAAAACAGCGCCGCGCAGAATCCGCAAGGAGATTTGTTTGCTGCTGTGCCGGATGCCCCGGAACAGGAAGTACATCCGGCCTTGATTGCTTTGCGCAAAACGCAACCAGATGAACTCACGCCCAAGGCAGCGCTGGAACATCTGTATCAGTTGAAAAAACTGATTTAGAGTCAACATCAGAAAGAGAATTGTCATGACGATCTCAGAAAAAGGTAGCACATCACCTTCAATCCTCTTGCCGCAAGAAATGCAGCAAGCGTAGGATGGGTTGAGCAACGCGATACCCATCATTAGTTTTGTTGGGTATCGCTCCGCTCCACCCAACCTGCGGACTGGTGGAACGATTCAAGCAGGCAGAGCCTTATTCCAATTTCCGATAAAAAGGAGCACAAGGCGGCAAGTCCGAAAAGCTTTTGGCCGGGCACCCGGATGAGGCGACGAAGACAGCACACCTAGTGCGGCTAGGAGCCGAAGACGCAGCCAACGCAGTGATCGTTTTTAT
>JANPNS010000055.1:0-2528 GCA_031427575.1 Gallionellaceae bacterium | reverse complement strand
GGTGGTGTTAGTCATTCGTGGCATAGGCAAGTGGGCGAAGGATTCACGCCGCCCGTTGCCGGTCACGGCCACTTTCATCAGGCGCGCATTCAGCGTATCCTGCAAATAGCCTTTGAGTATGCCGTCCTCGATCAGCACGGTACGTTGCGTGGGGTTGCCTTCGTCATCCATTTGCAGCGAGCCGCGCCGATTGGCGATGGTGCCGTCATCCACAACTGTCACGCCCCGGGAGGCCACACGCTCACCGATGCGGCCAGCGAAAGTGGAGCTTCCCTTGCGATTGAAATCGCCCTCCAAGCCGTGTCCCACCGCCTCATGCAGCAGGATGCCGGGCCAGCCCGAACCCAATACCACGGTCATATTACCCGCTGGCGCGGCCTTGGCATCCAGGTTCACCACCGCCTGATGCACGGCCTTGGCCGCGTAATCGCGCAACACTTCATCGGTGAAATAGTTGTAATCAAAACGCCCGCCGCCACCTGCTGAACCCTGTTCACGTTTGCCATTGCTGTCCACAATAACCTGCAACGACAGGCGCACCAGTGGGCGTATATCGGCATTGAGCAAGCCATCGCTGCGCGCCACCAATACCACTTCGTATTCGCCTGCCAGGCCGGCCATCACCTGGCTAACGCGCGGATCAAGGGCGCGCGCGTATTGCTCCAGGCGTTCCAGCAGCGCGACCTTATCGGTGTCTTTCATGCTGGCAATCGGATCGTGCGCCAAGTACAGATGTTTATTGCTGTTCTGTGCCAGCATCGGTACTGTTTTTGTTCCGCCTTGCCGTGCAATCGCACGCGTAGCCAGGGCCGCGCTACCCAACGCCGCCAGACTGATATCGTCAGAATAGGCGAAAGCGGTCTTCTCGCCGCTCACTGCACGCACGCCCACCCCCTGTTCGATGCCAAAGCTGCCAGACTTGACCATACCCTCTTCCAGCGACCAGCTCTCGGCGCGGCTGTACTGAAAATACAGATCGGCATAATCCACCCGATGCGCCATCATTTTGGCGAACACCCCCTCCAAATGGCGCGCTTCAAGCGCATGAGAAGTCAGCAGCGACTGCTGCGCGAGGGCGAATACAGAATCATTTTGCATGGCGATCACTGGTTAAGAATACGATGAGAAAGCGCCGGCAAGCTGGCGCGCAAACTGGCCTGGTAAGACGGATTCATTTCTGCAATCACCACCCCGGAACCGCGCGGCAGCCGGTCCAACACACGTCCCCATGGGTCAACGATCATGCTATTACCGTGTGTCTCACGCCCGCTAAGATGGTAACCACCCTGAGCGGCCGCCACCACATAGGCCAGGTTCTCGATGGCGCGCGCACGCACCAGCACTTCCCAATGCATCTTGCCGGTAGTTTCGGTAAATGCCGATGGCAGCACGATGATGTCGACATCCTTCATGGCACGAAACATCTCGGGAAAGCGCAAATCATAGCAGACTGCCAGGCCGATACGCCCAAACGGACTATCCACCACCACCACCTGATTACCTGGTTCGATAGTGTTTGCCTCATGATAATGTTCATTGCCCAGGTCAAGGTTGAACAAGTGTATTTTGTCATAGCGTGCTACCTGCTGGCCGAGCTCGTCAAATACCAGGCAGCTATTGAGTACTTTATCCGGCCTGCTGGCGGCCAGTGGAATTGAGCCACCCACCAGCCAGATTTTATGGCGGCGCGCAGTCTCGCTCAGAAAATCCTGGATCACCCCGCTGCCCAGCTGCTCGCGTACCGCCACTTTATCCGTTTCATTCAGCCCCATAATGGGGAAATATTCCGGCAACACTACCAGGCGCGCCCCCTGGCTCACGGCTATTTCAATCAGGCGGCCAGCTTCGCTCAGGTTGCCAGCCACATTTGGACCGGAAGCCATCTGCACGGCGGCCACCTTGAACGCTTTTGTTTGCGCGGCGATACGTTGTTGGGTGGAATTTACGTCTGCCATATTGGCTCTACTTTCTGGTCATTACCATCGTTCCCACGTGGAGCGTGGGAACGATGCACCCCTAAGGGTTCTACTGGCGTCATTTATTTTCTGGCGGCACTGGCGGCTTGCTGTCATCCGCTTTTTCCACATTCGGGTCAGCCCAAGTCCCCGTGACATTATATTCAAACGACGCCAGCTTATCGAGCGGTTCACGCAGAATCTTGCTGGCCAGATAAACCCCGACGCCCACCGCCGGTCCGGCGGCAAATGCGCCCAACAGCGCTGCGCTGTCTCCCACCGTGGGCAGAATACGCACCCGCAAATTTTGCGTTTCAGCGTTCAAATCCACTTGCCCGCGCATGGTCACCTTGGCGGCGGAACCGTCAATTTTTAAATCATCGGTTGACAGCACGCCCCGATTTATTTGCGCCGTGCCGGTGATGCTGTCGAATGCGAAACCCTTGCTGAACACGTCGGAGAAGTCCAGTGTCAGGTGCTTGGGCAGCGATTGCAGGCTGAGGACGCTGAGCAGTTTGCCGGCACCCGGATCAATTTTCAGGAACCGCCCCTTGCCGGTATCAAGCTTGAGCG
>JANPNS010000054.1:0-8566 GCA_031427575.1 Gallionellaceae bacterium | reverse complement strand
GCCAAATTCAGCCTTTAAGTCGTTGAGCAGCTCTTGGATTTTTTGATGATAGGGTTGATAATAAATTTCTAATCTGCGTTTGATTTCCTTCTTCTCAATTTCCTTGCGTTGATCTTTATAAATCGGCTCTCCTAAAAAATTAGTGGTCGGGCAAAGGCCAGTAATAATCCTTCCATCCGTGTAAAGTGGCTTACTATCAGTGTCACGGTTTAAATCGATTACCCATCGGCTGAACGATGCACTGATCAAGGTGATACCCATCGAAGGAGCAAAATCGTAAAGCTTATCCACAAACCAATCCGTGTCATCTGGTGCTTTGATAAGTTCTGGTTTGTATTGGTCTTTTAGTTCATTGGGAAAAGCGATGCCACAATGAGGGATGCTTAGTACGATTGGAACTCGCTGATTTTCTGGAGGAATTATTTTAAAGGGGCTCATCGCTATCATAGTAAACCTCCAAGGTCTTTTTGCTGAAGTAAACAGACCTTGGAGGTTTGTATTAAATTAATTCAATTCCATTTTTAAAAACTTACCTGTATAGCTGGCCGGATTCTTTGAAACTTCCTCAGGTGTACCCTTCGCAATTATTCTTCCGCCCTTTTCGCCACCTTCTGGTCCAAGATCAATAATATAGTCAGAGGATTTGATCACATCCATGTTGTGCTCAATCACCAATACGGTATTGCCTTTGTCGACAAGCTTTTGCAACACATCCAACAAATGACTAATGTCCTGAAAGTGAAGGCCAGTAGTCGGCTCATCTAATATATATAATGTCTTGCCTGTATCACGCTTGGAAAGTTCAGTGGCCAGCTTCACACGTTGCGCTTCGCCACCAGAAAGCGTGGTAGCATGCTGTCCTAAAGAAATATATCCTAATCCCACTTCGCTCAGCGTCTGGATTTTCCTTAAAATTCTATGTTGTTTTTCAAAAAATGTTACCGCTTCTTCAACCGTCATGTCCAGCACATCGCTGATGGATTTTCCTTTGAAGCGCACCTCCAGTGTTTCGCGGTTGTAGCGTTTGCCTTTACAGGTTTCACAAGGAACATACACATCTGGCAAAAATTCCATTTCAATCAAACGAAGTCCTGCACCTTCACACGTTTCACACCGGCCACCTTTCACATTGAAGGAGAAGCGCCCGGTTTTATAGCCGCGTATCTTTGCTTCCGGCATTTGTGAAAATAAATCGCGTATCTCTGTGAACACACCCGTATATGTTGCTGGATTAGAACGTGGAGTCCTGCCAATGGGTGATTGATCTACTTCTATTACTTTATCAATCAATTTCAATCCATCAATTTTTTTATAGGGGTATGGCTCTGTTCTTGAATTAAAAAAATGTTGATTAAGAATAGGAAACAATGTATCGTGAATCAAAGTCGATTTCCCGCTTCCCGAAACGCCTGTTATGCTGGTCAATGTACCCAATGAAATTTCAAAATCAACATTTTTTAAATTATTGCCTGTAGCGCCAGTAAGCAAAAGTTTTTCTCCAGTTCCTTTTCTTCTTTCCTTGGAATAATTGATACTCAGCTTACCACTTAGATACTTCGAAGTAGTGCCATCGATTTTTAAAAATGTTTCCGGATCGCCTTCGGCCACCACGTGTCCCCCATGTCTGCCCGCGCCCGGACCAATATCTATAATGTAATCTGATGCGAGCATCATGTCTTTGTCGTGCTCTACTACAATTACGGAATTGCCCAGATCCCGAAGATCTTTCAATGCTTTAATCAATTTCACATTGTCGCGGGCGTGAAGGCCAATGCTGGGCTCATCTAAAATATATAGAACGCCAACCAACTGTGTCCCTATTTGTGTGGCCAATCGAATGCGCTGCGCTTCACCACCACTCAATGTCCGCAAAGGACGATTCATGTTTAAGTAATCCACCAACGTGCCTGTATCCCCCACTGCTACCAAACTTGCTGTTGCTGAAAAACCGTCTGCCAACAGCAGCAAGGAAATTGTGCAGATGGTGCATGATTGGGCCAGCGCTTGGTCAACCAAAAACGCGGCTCACTACTTTGCCTTCTACGCCATGGATTTCAAGACCCCGCATGGAGAAAGTCGTGACGACTGGATAGCTGCGCGCGCCGAGCGGCTGAGCAAACCAAAATTTATCCAGGTTACCATCAACGACGCCAAGGTCCGTTTCACAGATGACAGCCATGCCTCCGTTACCTTCCGTCAGTCCTATCGCTCCAGCCACCTGAAAACCAATTCCAGAAAAACCATGTCGCTGGTCAATGCCGACGGCAAATGGCAGATTCTGGAAGAGCGTTCCGGAAAATAAATGCCCATATGCTCCCGCCTTACTGCCGCCACCCTCCTGTTATTCGCCTTGGCGCTGATAGTGGGGCTTGCTTTGGTGTCCGCTCTGACTCCCGCCTATGCTGATAGATTGGGCGGCGCACTGAAAGTAAGCTACCCGGCATCCCTCACAGGCAATGCGAATTTATCAGCGCTGGAGCCACGCAACGTGGAAGAGCAGCTGGTGCAAAGTCTGTTGTCGATAAACAGCAACAAACTGGATGTGGCGATGAACGAAGTCGATACGCTGCTCAAGACCAATCCCAACTTCAAACTGGCACAACTGGTCAGGGGCGATCTGTTGTTGGCGCATGCTGGGCAGATCAACGGCTTCGGTAACATGCCTGGCGCACCGCGCGCGCAGATGGAGGATTTGCGCGACGAGGCGCGTGCCCGGTTGCAACGCTTTCAACAACTGCCGCCGACACTGACACCAAAATACCTGTGGCATCTCAATGCCGAACAGCACTATGCCATCGTAGTTGACACCAGCAAGGCGACGCTGTACTTGTACGAAAATGTCAATGGCGAAGCGCGTTATGTGGCGGACTTTTACATCAGCATAGGTAAGGAGGGTACTGAAAAAATAGCCGAAGGCGATCAGAAAACTCCGCTCGGCGTGTACTTCATCAGTTCCAGCCTGCCCAAAAACAAGCTCACGGATTTTTATGGCAGCGGCGCCTACCCGCTCAGCTACCCGAATGAGTGGGATAAAAAACAAAATCGCAACGGCCATGGCATCTGGCTGCACGGCACGCCTGCCGACACCTACAGCCGCCCACCCCGCTCCAGCAACGGCTGCGTAGTGTTGTCCAACGAGGATCTGGAAAAAATAGCCAAGGTGCTACAGATTGGCATCACTCCGGTTATCATTACCAACCAGATGAATTGGAGCGACGAGCAGGATCAGGCCGAGCGCGATGCGCTGTTACAGTCGATAGAGAAATGGCGTAGCGACTGGGCCAGCATTGATACCGATGCCTACCTCAAACATTATGCCCGCGACTTTTCCGGCAGCGGTGCCGATTTCGCCGCATGGTCGGAACAAAAGAAGCGGGTAAACGCAGGCAAGGAATGGATCAAGGTGAGCCTGCTCAACCTCAGCGTGTTCGCCTACCCCAGTCAGCCCAATATGGTTGTGGTCAGCTTCGAGCAGGACTACACCAGCAACAATCTTTCCAACCGCATGAAAAAACGCCAGTACTGGATGAAACGCGATAACCACTGGCAAATCATTTATGAAGGAGCAGCCTGATGAAACGCCTGTTCACCTCGCTGTGCGTAATACTGCTATGTTACACAATGCAATCTTGCACAACTACTCAAGGGAAAAAAACTATGGTCAAACTGCACACCAATTACGGCACCATGACTATTAAACTGGACGCCGAAAAAGCGCCGGTTACAGTTCAGAATTTCCTGGATTATGTGAACAGCGGATTTTACAGCGGGACTATTTTTCACCGCGTAATTGACAACTTTATGGTTCAGGGTGGTGGCTTCGAATCCGGCATGAAGGAAAAGCCTGTCAATGCGCCGATAAAAAATGAGGCGGCGAACGGCTTAAAAAATGATATTTACACAGTCGCCATGGCACGCACCTCCGACCCGCATTCTGCCACGGCACAATTTTTTATTAACGTTAAGGCCAATGATTTTCTGAACTACACTGCGCCCAATAACCAGGGTTATGGTTACTGCGTATTCGGCAAGGTGGTGGAAGGAAAAGAGGTAGTGGACGCCATCCGCAAGGTCAAGACTGGCAAACAGAGTGGATTCGAGGACGTGCCGCTGGAAGATGTCGTTGTCACCAAAGCGGAAGTGGTGAAGTAGCCATAATAAACGGCGCGTGATGCGCCGTTTATTATAGTGCAAAATTTAAAACTACAGCCGTTCGCCCTGAGCTTGTCGAAGGGTTGAATTACCAAGGCTTCGACAAGCTCAGCCCGAACGGTTATCTTGACGCTATGCCCCACACCCTGTTCATCTCTGACCTCCACCTGTGCGCAGAACAACCGCTTAGCACGCAGGTGTTTCAGCACTTCATGCAGCACAGGGCACCAGCAGCAGATGCGCTCTACATTCTTGGCGACCTGTTCGAATATTGGGCTGGCGATGATGACCGCGACGACCCGTTTCACACTCAGATCATCAATGCCTTGCACGCGCTCGCCGCCAGCGGGACTCGCGTCTACCTGATGCACGGCAACCGTGATCTGTTGATGGGCCAGGAATTGGCGCAAGCCAGCGGAGCCACACTGCTGCCCGACCCAACATTACTCGACCTGCATGGCACTGCAACGCTGCTCACTCATGGCGACCTGCTGTGTTCTGATGACTCCGCTTACCAGAATTATCGTAAACAGGTGCACGATCCGGCCTGGCAACTACAGTTTCTAGCCCAGCCACTGGCGCAGCGCAAGGCTTTCATCGGACAACTGCGCGCGCACAGCGAGCAAGAAAAAAAATACAAGCCAGCCGAAATCATGGATGTCAATAATGATGCCGTGGCCAGCCTGTTACGCGAACATCACTACCCGCGCCTGATCCACGGCCACACTCATCGCCGCAAACGCCATCTGCACACGGTAGATGGCCATAGCTGCGAACGCTGGGTGCTGGGAGATTGGCATGACACCGGGAATGCCTTGCGCTGCGATGCCACGGGATGCAGCTGGGAGTCGATTACTTTGTAGCTGCGCACAAACGCTCGCACGGCACCCCGTCACCATCACCATCCAGTGTCTGGACATGGCAATGCGTGAGGTAATATTTAGCTTCTTCGCATGAGGCCATTTCCGCACAGCGCTTCTTGCTGCAAGCCTGTCCTGAGCCAGGTCGAAGGGCCTGTCCTGAGCTTGGTCGAAGGTCAGGGTCGGCCACAACGGCGGGAGAGGGTACAACACGCGGCGCAGACGGATGTTGCTTGCGCCATTGTGATGGCTTAATGACTGATTCCCCCGCCCACAGGCCGCGCCGGGCTTGCTGCGCTTCGTGTTGCAGTGCAGCCAACTCGCGGTCGCTATGGGAACGTGAGTAGTTCCACGCCATGCCACGTCGTACCTGCTCACGATTAACGTTTAATCCGCTCGCGCTGACCTCGGCCACCAGCCGACCATGGTCGTCCACCGCTTTACTGCTGACCTGCACCTGTTTATTCAATACCATTTCCTGCAATGACTTGCTGGATGCTGCGCCATATTCTTGCGCCCTTTCCGGCGCATCAATTCCAGCCAGCCGCACCTTGATGGATTGGCCACTCGCCCTGGCAACCAATACTGTGTCACCGTCCAGCACTGCAACAACTTTGCCGAGAAATTCTTGCGCGCTGGCCATCCCATATGCAGGGATTAAAAGAAAATAAAGAAGAAGCGTCCTCACAACAGCAGACTTTTAATCACTGCCAGACTCAACAGCGTATAGCCCGCCGCGAGAATATCGTCGAACATGACCCCCAGACCGCCATGCCATGTCCGGTCAAAATGACGTATGGGCGGCGGTTTGACAATGTCGAAAAAACGGAACAGCGAGAACGCCAGCAGCGCCCAGAAAAAACCGTGCGGGGTGAAGAACAACACCAACAGAAAGGCCACGATCTCGTCCCACACCATGCCGCCGTGATCCGCCACGCCCAGCGCTTTCCCCGTTTTATCGCAGGCCCACACACCGAAGGAAAACGCCGCAATCAGCACCAGTATGAACAAGGAATCAGTTAAGCGCGGCTGGAGATACCAAAACATCGGAAAGGCAACCAGCGTACCCACCGTACCCGGTGATCCGGGAAACAAACCACTGCCAAAACCAAAGGAAAGAAAATGCGCCGGGTGGCTGAGGATAAAGCGCCATGATGGTTGCACGCGCAAATCAGCGGAAATGGTCATAACCGGGTTCCTCAATATTAATGACACTGCCATCTGCGGCACATACGATGCAGCCGCTGCCCGCCACGATAGTCCCTATGCAGGTCAGCGGCAAGTCCAGGTGCTGCGAAATATTTTCCACCGCACCACGGTGCGCGGCAGATGCGGTAAAACATAATTCATAATCGTCACCGCCGGCCAAGGCGCAGCGCCTGGCTAAAGATTGTGGTGAGACAAAACCGCCCTCTCCCCCAGCCCCTGTGTCAATTCCGCATCCGGCTTGTCGGATAGCGGATTGCCTACCTTTGGTGCTCCCCTGGGGAGAGGGGTGCGCGTCAGCGCGGGAGAGGGTACGCAGTACATTCGACACTGGCAACGCATTGAACTGAATCTCCGCACCTACATGCGAGCTTTCCAAAATGTGGCCAAGGTCGGCCAGCAGCCCGTCCGAAATATCAATCGCGCTATGCGCCACGCCGCGCAATGCCATCCCCAGTTTTACGCGCGGCATGGGCTGGTGCAAGGCGGGTGCGCACGCAAGGAAATCCGCAGCAGATAACCGAACCTTGCCTTGCAGGTGTGCCAAAGCCAGAGCGGCATCGCCCAATCTACCGGATGCCCACACCTCGTCGCCGACCTGCGCTCCGCTGCGCCGTAACGCCGCGCCCTGCGGTACTTCTCCCATGATGGTAACGCACAGATTGAGCGGCCCGTGCGTGGTGTCGCCACCAACCAGTTGTACACCGTGCTGTTGCGCCAGCGCAAAAAATCCCTCACTGAATTGCTGCAGCCAGGTTTCGTTTATCTCATGCAACGACACAGCCAGCATTGCCCAGCGCGGTTGCGCGCCCATCGCCGCCATGTCGGACAGGTTCACTGCCAACGCCTTGTGGCCAAGCATAAATGGATCGGCATCAGAAAGGAAATGGGTGCCACTCACCAGCATATCGGTGGATACCGCCAGCTCCATGCCAATGTTCACGCGCAGCAGCGCGGCATCGTCGCCCACACCCAATATTGCATCAGGTGTAGCGCGGGTGAAATAGCGGCGAATCAGATCAAATTCAGACATGCGTTGCCTCGTGCGCGGGCTGCAATGCTACTGAGCGGTGAAAACAAAAGCTTGCAATGTATTTGCGGTATGAATCCCCCCTGGCCCCCCTTTTGCAAAGGGGGGAGTGCAGGCAATTACCGAAACACGTTTCCCCTTTGACTGCGGAAGGGTCGCTGCGTAGCAGCGGGGTACCCACCGGCGTACCCTTTTACGGGTGCAAAGTGGGGTTAGGGGGGATTTAACCTGAGCAATCGCAAACAAAATTTTTACCAACGATCACGCCAATGCTCATCAATGGCGGGCAGCCACTTCCGTTGCCCGAACTTGCGCAGCCATCTTGTCCAGCACACCGTTAACGTATTTGTGCCCATCAGCACCACCAAAAGTTTTGGTCAGCTCGACTGCTTCGTTGATAATGACGCGGTAGGGTACTTCAGGATGATGCAGCAATTCATATGCGCCCAGCAGCAGCACGGAAAACTCCACCGGACTGAGTTCATTCAAGGGGCGATCAAGATGCGTGGACACTGCCGCTTCAAGTTCCAAATGCCGGGTTAGTACGCCACGCAGCAAGTCGCTGAAAAATTCCGCATCGTAGCGACCCATGCCCTTTTCTTCGCGAATCTGTTTTTCGATCTGTGCTTCATCCCCCCCGGCCAGGCGCCACTGGTAAATACCCTGCAAAGCCAGTTCGCGCGCTCGGCGGCGCGTGCTTTTGGCTGGTGATTTTTCCTTGATTGCCGGTTCGCTCATGCCAGCACTTTCAGCAAATTTGCCATTTCAATGGCCACCGATGCAGCTTCCGCACCCTTGATGTTCATGCGCTCCTCGGCCTGTTCATCGGTGTCGGTTGTCAGAATGGCATTGGCGATGGGCACTCCACACTGCAATTGCACTTCCGCCACACTGCGCGCGGATTCATTCGCCACGATTTCAAAATGGTAAGTATCGCCGCGTACCACCACGCCCAGCGCAACCAGCGCATCGAACTTGCCGCTCTGGGCCATGCGTTGCAGCACAAGTGCGATTTCCAGCGCGCCCGGCACGGTTGCCAGCGTGATGTCCGCATCGCGCACGCCATGCAGTGCCAGCTGCGCCCGGCAAGCCGCCAGCAGGCCTTCGCCCACCGTGGGATTGAAACGGCTTTGCACTATGCCGATGCGCATGCCCGCACCGTTCAGGTTTTTTTCGATTTCTTTCATGATTATTCCCTGTTGGGCACCTCTAAAAATTCAAAGTTCTAAGCAAGACAAGGCGCGAGCAAAAAATTGCGACGCAGCATATGTCTGATATGTAAGGAGTAATTTTTTGTGAGCAACGCAGTATTGCGACG
>JANPNS010000053.1:0-16323 GCA_031427575.1 Gallionellaceae bacterium | reverse complement strand
ATCCTAAGCGAGACAAGGCGCGAGCAAAAAATTGCGACGCCGCATATATTTGATATGTAAGGAGTAATTTTTTGTGAGCAACGCAGTATCGCGACGGAGTTTGGATTTTTAGAGGTGCCTTGAAAAGTATGCGAATTTTTTTCAATGTACAACTGCCAAGGGGGTGGCTTGGCCTCAAGTAATTCACTTCCGAAGAATACTTAATTTTCAGCAGGCTGTCCATGTATTGCTTCCTCCATGCCAGGGTGGATTGAGCGCGCATTACCTTTACTATACAATCCACCCCCACTGTGCCCACTCATCAAGCTTCGCTGTGCCAGATTGGGTGGGATTATAAATTAAGACAATTTGATTGCAACACTGGGTTTGGATACTACTTCCGTTCGACATAAACGCGTACTGGCTATCTGCTATTCGCAAACCGGACAGAGCGCCCGGATTGCTGAGCATATCCTCGATCCATTGCGCGCAAATTCCAGTGTGTTTGTGCATTTAGAGGTGCTACGACCCAGGCCTCCCTACCCATTTCCATGGCCTGTTTTCAGATTTTTTGATGCCTTCCCTGAAGCGGCGCATTTGGTTGCTCCCGAGCTTGAGCCGTTGACGCTGACTGGCGAAGAAAATTTTGACCTCGTCATTGTGTTTTATCAGGTATGGTTTCTTGCCCCATCCTTGCCGGTCACGGCTTTTTTGCAGCATCCAGTGGCGACCAGGCTGCTCCTCAACAAGCCGGTCATTACCGTGATTGCGTGCCGCAACATGTGGCTGATGGCGCAGAATAAAATGAAGGCAATGCTGGCCAGCCTGGGCGCACGTTTGATTGATAATGTAGTACTGGCCGACAGGGGCAATATATTTGCCACACTCATTACGACGCCGCGCTGGTTTTTGACTGGCAAACAAACGGGTTTTTTGGGGTTGCCTGCGCCGGGCATTGCGCCTGATGAAATACGGCAAGCGCGGCGCTTTGGCTTGGCTATTCAAGCAGCATTGGCGGTTGATGGTGAAAAGCGAGATGCGCCATTACTGATTGGACTCAAGGCAGTCGAGGCCAATCCAACCTTGTATTTCAGCGAGAAAGCGGCAACGCGCAGTTTTTATTGGTGGGGTAAGCTGCTGCGCGCAGCCGGGGAGCCAGGTCAGTGGGTACGCAAGCCGATATTGTTGGTGTATGTAATTTTTTTAATCACATTGATCGTAACCATAGTGCCTGTTAGTCTGGCACTGCAAATGCTGGTTCGCCCCTTGTTGCGAAATCGCCTTGCGCGCATGAAGCGTGATTTTGAACTTCCTTCTGGATCTGGAACCGAGCGCATGGCAAATTATGTTATCTGAAGTGTTTATCAACCAAACGGCTGCATACCTGCCATTTTCACCGGTCGGCAATGATGAGATCGAAGCTGTACTGGGCATGATCGGCGGCAAACCCTCGCGCGCGCGGCGGGTGGTTTTGCGCAGCAATGGCATAGAGTCGCGGCACTACGCCATAGACCGGGCAACAGGCCGGGTCGCCATGACCAATGCGCAACTCACGGCGCAGGCGATTAATGCCTTGGGAAAAAATGGCTGCGTAGAATTATTGTCATGCGGTACTTCTTCGCCGGATCAATTGCTGCCCAACCATGCGGTGATGGTGCATGGCGAATTGAAGTGGCCGCGCTTGCAGGTGGTGTCGTTTGCCGGGATATGTCTTTCTGGCACGGCAGCGCTCAAGCATGCGTGGCTGGCGGTGCGAGCGGGTGACGTGCAGCGTGCGGTCGCCACTGGTTCCGAGTTAGCCTCACCTTCATTGAGATCCAGCAGCTATGAGGCAGAGGTCGCGTACAAACTCAATGAGCTAAAAATTCATCCGGAAATCGCCTTTGAAAAAGATTTTCTGCGCTGGATGCTTTCTGATGGCGCAGGTGCGCTGCTGCTGGAAAATAAAGCGTGCGGTGCGTTGTCCTTGCGCATAGACTGGATTGAGCTTTCTTCTGCTGCCAACGAATTGGCGGCTTGCATGTACCATGGCGCTGAAAAAAAGGAGGACGGCTCGCTTCTTGGCTGGCGCAGGTTTGATACGGCACAATGGGGCGAAAAATCCATTTTTTCGCTCAAGCAGGATGTTCGCCTGCTGAACGAACACGTCATCAGAGCCACCTTGTCCGAGCCGCTGGCCGCAGTGAAGGAAAAAAGGAAATTGCGCGCCGATGACATAGATTGGTTTTTGCCTCACACCTCATCCAAATATTTTGCCGAGCCCATCGCCCAGGCTCTCGCCGAAATTGGTTTACCTATTCCGCGTGAACGCTGGTTTTCCAATCTGGCCAGCAAAGGCAATACCGGATCAGCTGCTCCTTTCATTATGCTGGACGAGCTGTTTCATTCCGGTCTTATTAAAAAGGGGCAAAAGCTACTGATGTATATTCCGGAGAGCGGTCGCTTTTCCAGCGGCTTTGTCCATCTGGAGGCGGTGTAGTGGATTCGAAAAACGTACCCCAAGAGGGCAACAAAACCCTGGGTGGGCACAAAAAAGCAATCTATGCCAAAGATGCCAGTGGCCGCATCGTTGTGGTCGCTTCACTCGGGTGGGAGGTTGACGAAATTGTCACCACTCAAGCGGTAGAGCAGATGCAGTCCTTGACTGAAGCAGCGCGGCAAAATGTATTAAACGGTTTGTCCGTACCATTGGAATACTGGATGTACGCACGCCGCATGGATTTGCTTTTGCTGTCGCAAGCGACCGGCATCTGGCGCTGGCGCATTCTCCGCCATTTTCGCCCGCATATTTTCGCCAGGCTGTCGCCTGCTATGCTGGCGCGGTATGCCGTAGCGCTCAATCTCACCCTGCACGAATTGCAGCACTTGCCATGACCTTTACCCACCACCGCCATGCTGCCCACTGCGAAAGCGGTGTGATGTCCAATCTGATCAGCCATCACGGCATGCCAATTTCTGAGGCCATGGTTTTTGGTTTGTCGTCCGCTCTGTCGTTTGCCTACCTGCCTTTTATCAAGCTCTCCGGCTTGCCACTCATCGCTTATCGCCAGCCGCCGAAATCCATCATCAAGGGTTTAGCCAAGCTGCTGGGTGTCGAATTTCGATTTGAAACATTTCGCTCACCGGCGGCAGGTCAGGCACGCCTGGATGATTTGCTTTCCCAAGGGCAAGTGGTCGGTTTGCAAACTTCTGTGTACTGGTTGCCCTATTTTCCTGAAGACATGCGCTTTCATTTTAATGCGCACAACATTCTGGTGTATGGCAAAGAGGGCGACGACTATCTGATCAGCGATCCGGTTGCCGAACAAACCGTGCGCTGCGATGCCGCAGCTTTATCACGCGCCCGTTTTGCCAAAGGCGTACTGGCACCCAAGGGTTTGCTATATACCCTGGTGAAACTGGAACAACCCGTGATATCAACTGTAGGCGCACGCAAAGCCATTTTGAAAACCTGCCGCATCATGCAGGCACCCATCCCGATCATCGGGGTGCGCGGCATACGAATGCTGGCCAACAAGGTAGCCAGGCTTGATCCGGTCGCACATGAAAGCGCCTTGTATGCAGGACATATCGTGCGCATGCAGGAGGAAATCGGCACGGGCGGCGCGGGGTTTCGTTTTTTGTATGCCGCTTTTTTGCAGGAAGCCGCCGGTTTGCCCGGTTTGGCAATGTTAGCTGAATTTGCCGACCGGCTCATCGCCATAGGTGACAATTGGCGAGGGTTTGCCCTGGCCACAGCGCGCATGGTCAAGGGGCGCGATGCCATGAATCCGAAGGCATTAGCCGACATGCTGCGTAGTCTGGCCAAGCAGGAGGAAGGTTTCTTTCGTGACTTGAAAACGGCAGTTGCCTGATGTTAGTCATCAGAAATCTTTCATACCACTATTCTCACGCAGAGAAACCTGCGTTGACCAGTGTATCGCTCGTCGCGGAACGCGGGCAAATACTCGGCCTACTGGGACCGAATGGTGCGGGTAAAACTACACTCATTTCACATCTGTCCGGCGCATTGTCAGTGCAGCAGGGCGATATATTGATAGAGGGTTTGCCACTGGCCGTTGTGCGGCGCGACTCACCCACCCGCATTGCACTGGCCCCGCAAGACTATGCGTTCTACCCCATGCTCACGGTAAATGAAAATCTGGAATGCTTTGCCGCAGCAGGCGGGCTGGGAAGTGGCCGCAAGCGCCAGCGCATGAAAAAATGTCTGGCCTTCGCCCAGTTGGAAAGCTATTCAAAAATCCGTGCCGAACGATTGTCGGGTGGATTAAAGCGGCGGCTGAATCTGGCCATTGCCTTGCTGCCAGAACCGGAGATCATTCTTCTGGACGAACCCACCGTCGGTGTTGACCCGCAATCGCGGGCGTTCTTGCTGGATGCCGTTAAAACTCTGGCTAATAATGGCGCGACCATCATTTACACTTCGCATTATATGGAAGAAATTGAAGCGATTGCCGACCGCGTGGTCATCATGGACAACGGCAGAATCCTGCGTGACGGAACGCTGAGCGAATTACTGAGTGGCGGCGTTGCCCATGTGCGGTTGGCAGTGGAAGGGATCGTGGCTGCGCAGTTGAAAATATTGCTTGAACATTTTGGTATGGCCGAAGCTATTGGCGAGGGATGGCAAGTGACACTTGCCGCTCACCAGACGCCCGCTGCGCTGCTGCTGGCAGTGGAAAAAGCCGGTGGGCGGTTGCGCCATGCTGAATTCGGGCGCGACAATCTGGAGCATCTTTTTATGGCGCTCACGCTACGCCCGCTACGGGACTGAATGATGTTATTCGCGCTCATCAAAAAAGAACTGCTGGCCATGTCTCGTGACGTGCATGGTTTGGCTGCGCTGTTCCTGATGCCGGTAATCTTTATTATCATCATGTCGCTGGCACTAAAAGATGTATACAACCCGCCGATCAAGTCGTTGCCCTATGTCGTAGATAATCGTGACAGCGGCCAATTGGCGAACGCATTATTGGCCGAGTGGGAAAAGCGCCACGGTAAACCGCATACCGTAACCAATTGGCAGGATGAAGTACGCAGCGGCAAATTGAGCTATGCCCTGGTTGTTGAAAAGGAATTTTCAACAGCGCTAAGCGCTGATCAACTGCCGGTCAAAAAGCAACTTAAGATGATTGCCGACCCAGGTTTGGACAGCCGCGTATTGGCGGCGAATATGGCCGAGTTGGTCATGATCGCCACCGAGTTGCGTGCGCAGGCGCTGCTGGCGACGGCGCGCATGACGCAACGCGCGACGCCACCAGTCGCCCCAGCCGTTACCGTTTCTGCGCAAGCGCTGGTGGACAGCGAGCGCTTCGCCTACGGATCACGTCCGGTGAATGCCGTGCAGCAAAATGTACCGGCCTGGCTGGTATTCGGCATGTTCTTTGTTGTGGCTTCGCTGACCAATTTATTTTTGCAGGAGCGGCAATGTGGTGCCTTGGCCAGGCTTACCAGCCTGGGTGTGCCAACCAGCGTGATGATCTGCTCCAAGGCCTTACCTTATCTGGCGGTCAATGGGCTGCAAGCTGCACTGATGCTGGCGGTAGGGGTGTGGCTGATGCCGCTGCTGGGCGGCGATGCGCTGTCTGTTGAGGGTATACATTGGGGCGCGCTGCTGCTGGTGCTGCTGGCCATCAGCCTGGCCGCCATTGGTTTGGCGCTGGCACTGGCCAGTCTTGTGCGCACCCAGGCGCAAGGCTCGGTGCTGGGCCCGATAGTCAACATACTCATGGCAGCCATCGGCGGCGTGATGGTGCCAAAATTTGTGATGCCGGATTTCATGCAAAGGCTGGCCGAATTTTCGCCGATGAACTGGGGCTTGGAAGGCATGCTGGCGGTGCTGTTGCGCGGCAGTGATTGGGTGGGGGTGCTGCAACCAACAGCCAAGCTGGTGGGATTCGCCGCGTTCATGATGATAATCGCCATATTATTTTTTCGACGTCGAGCCAATTGATGAGTGGCGATCCTGCTGCATTCAGGCGTGAGCTGAAAGCCATGATCTTGAGCGCGGCAGATAAGGACGAGCCGCCGGACGGGCTGAGCGACAACGAGAGTATATTCGGCTCGGAATCCAGATTGCTGCTGGATTCGCTGGACGCTTTGCAAATCTCCATGGAAATTCAAAAACGCTATGGCGTGCGCATGCCGGATAGCAAGGAAACACGGCGTGCGTTAAGCAGCATTGCGCATCTGGCCGAGTATTTATCTGCGCGCCGGAAATGAACCCCGTTTATTTGCAAGGGCGTGGCTTGGCTTCAGCGTTGGGTGGAAATTTGTCGCGGGCGCTGATTTGCCTCTCTGCAGGAGGACGAGCGCCACAACGCATGGCATTGGCGGGCGGAACGAATTGGCCGTATTTTGCCATTGAGCATAAGGAACCCGATTGGCGTAAGCGCGCGCAACAAATTATTTGTAGCACCATGCGCGAGGCAGGAGCAGCATCCTGCCGCGATGCGCCGCTGTTTGTGGCTTCTTCTTCGCTTGATATTGGCGTCATTGAATATCAGGATGTTGAAGTCAATGGGGACAGTTATAACTTTGCTGAAGAAATAGCAGGCTGGTTGAACTGGCGTGGGCCGGTCTATATCGTTGCCAGCGCCTGCACTTCATCGCTGCAAGCGCTGCTGTCGGCGTCTAAACTCATTAGCACAGGTGCAATAAACGATGCCGTTGTGCTCGGTCTCGAACTGAGCAACCGCTTTTCGGTTTCCGGTTTTGCGGCCATGCAATTGCTCACGCCGTCCGAACCCAAACCACTTGGTTCAGGCCGCGATGGAATTGCCTTGGGAGAAGCAGTATCGGTATTACATTTATCCAATCGGCCAGCTCGCTGGCGCTTGTGTGGCGGGAGCCACATTACCGATGGCCGCGATCCGACCGGTGCCATTCCGCAAACAGTCACACAGATGTGCAAGCAGGCGCTTGCCGCCAGCGGCCTTGAGCCATCCGACATAGCCCTGATTAAATTGCAAGCGGCGGGCAGTCCGGCAAATGACGGAAGGGAATTGCAAGGATTGACTGCGGTATTCGATCCGCTGCCACCACTCGTTACATTCAAATCAGCCATCGGACACACTCTGGGCGCATCCGGCGCAGCAGAAATTTCATTGCTCACCACCTGTCTGGAAGACAATATCTGGCCGCAGACCAGCTATGCGCTTGACCCTGAGCTGGGCGCAATGCTGGCGCTCGCCAAACCAGAACCACTACGCTATGTACTGGCGAGCATACTGGGCTTCGGCGGCGGGCATACGGCTGTGATTCTGGAAGATACTCATGCCTGAGATGAATCACACCACCTGGGAAATTACCGGTCGAACGATGACCGATATTCTCCCCGATGATTGGCGTGAACAATTAGCAACTCGCCTCGGACAACGGCCGCGTCGCATCGGTATATTGGCCGAACTGGCGCTGTACGGCGCGCTGGATTGTCTTGCTGGTGCCAATGAAACCACCTTACCCAAGGATGACGTGCTACGTGTATGCAGCTTGCGCGGGCCAACATCAGCCATATCCCAAGTACTAAAACAAAATAGAGAAGACTTGCCCATGCCGTTCAGCTTCCTGCAAAGCCAAACCAGCCAGTTGTTACCGGCACTGGCGCATGCATTGAACTGGCAAGGAGATGCCGGTGTTATCCTGGCGCGTAACGCTTTGGATTTGGCTACGCTGGCTGGTCATCAGGCTGGTACTAACGGCATGTTACTGGGTTGGGTGGAAGAGACTGAGCCATGCCAAAGTTATTGGCTGCGACTGACACCTTGTACTGCGCCAGCGGCAAGATTTGTATTGGTTTACAGCTTCGAGAACATAATCTCACCAGACACCCGCTACTGGCGATTGGGGTCAGCAGGGATGGCAATCGCTTGCGCATGAGGCTGCTTGACAAATTGTACCTCGTGCTATCGGTGGCTAATTGATTTTCTCAGAATCTCACCGGCTGGCTGAAAATCACTTTGATAATCCAGTCGCTTTAGTATTGACCTTAATTATAATCAGCGCGTTGGGGGGGATGAAGTTGTTGGTATTGGTATAGGTCAATTGCCCCTCACCTTTGTAAAAGGCCTGAAGGCGCCGATTATCTCCGCCAAAACTAAACGGGATGAACGCCCGTCCGGTCATATGGCTATCAGTATCATCAGGCCGTCCGATTAATTTCTCGACTTCTTCCGGAGTCATGCCGATTTGCAGCTTGGCAAATTTGCTCTTGGGAGCCGGTGTGCCGACGATTTCCCCTTCAATTGTTCCGTCCTTTGATTTGACTATGCGCCCGCCGGGTGCTGATGCCGTGGTGGCAGGGGCGGTTTTGGAAGTAGCTGAAGTTTTGCCTGTGTCTGCTTTCTGTTGTGTGCCGCAGCCAACCAGGAAAATAAGGCATAGAGCGGGTATGAATCGTTTATTGGTGTGCATTGTGATGTCTCCTAAGTGTTATGTGATGAAAAAAGCATAAGCTCAAACTAAAGGGCACCTCTAAAAATCCAAACCCCGTCGCGATACTGCGTTGCTCACACCCTGCGGGTGCAAGAACCTCTGCGAGGCAAAAAATTACTCCTTAACATATCACACATATGCGGCGTCGAAATTTTTTATTCGCGCCTTGCCTTGCCTCGCCTAGGATTTTGAATTTTTAGAGATGCCCTAAATTGAGAAAATGTTTTGTGTGTGGTAATTCTCAAATATTCTACTCCGATATATTTCTGCGTTGCAATAAATCACGTTTCATCCATAGCCGCACCACAGGTGCGGTAACCAGGGTGCTGACTACGGCCATAATCACCAGCATGGTGAACACATTGGGCGGAATAACTCCCAGATCATAGCCAACATTGATTACGATTAATTCCATTAAGCCGCGCGTGTTCATCATGACAGCGATGATACGCGATTCATTGGCTGCCCGCCCTGCCCAGCGCGCTGCAAGGTAACTGCCGCCAAATTTCCCCAGCGTGGCTGCGCCGAGAATGATCAAACACCATTGCCACAAATCCCAGCTATTGAGCGTATCAATATGGGTGCGCAGTCCGGTGTAAGTAAAAAAGATCGGCACAAAGAAAACCGAGACGAAATCAGCTATTTTGGCTTTCCACGCTGCCGCAAATTCACGTTCGTCATGTAACAGCACGCCCAGCATGAAGCCGCCAAAAATGGCAAAGATGCCGATTTTGTAAGTGGCTATGGCTGACAAAAATATCACGGCCAGCAGCACGGCCAGCAGACTTTGTGGCAGGTTATCGGAATGGGATTTGAAATAGGCCAGCAAGCGGCGCAGCAGTGGCCGCAGTACCCACCAGCACAATACCGCATACAGGAACAGTAATCCCAAATTAATCAGCATGCCCGACAGCGAAAATTGCGACAAGGTGAGCGCGGTCACTGCGGCCAGGGCAACCCAGCCGACAACATCGTTTATGGCGGCAGAGGTGATGGTGATGACACCCACGGCGGTGCGCGTGATTCCCAGCTCCATCATGATGCGCCCCAACACCGGCACGGCGGTGATTGATAGTGCGGTGGCCATGAACAGTGCATAGGCCAGCGGATTGACTGCAGGTGCCAGCGCGTCGTGTGACAGGGCTCCGACGGCCAGTCCCAGCAAAAACGGAAACACCAGACCAAAGACGGAGACCAGCATTACCACCCTGCTGTTGTCACGACTTTTAAGGTGAGAAAAATCGAAATCCAGGCCGATTTGGAACATCAGCAGGATCAGGCCAATCTGGCTCATGATCATGATCGGCTCGCCCGGCACGGAATGAAACACATATTGAAAGGTGTCCGGCGCCAGGCTGCCAAACAACGAGGGGCCCAGCAACAATCCGACCACGATCTCGCCCACTACCCGAGTCTGTCCCCAACGTTGCGCCAGCGACCCGCCCAATCTGGCGGCCAGCAGAATCACCACCAGTTGCAGCAGGGTGAAAAAAAGCAGGTTTTCTACATGGTGAACAGACGAGCCGGGGAGAAGGGTTGGTGACATTTTTAGTCCTGTTTACAATCTCGACAAAACGGATTTTTTGCGCAACCTGAAGGTGTTCAGTTCGTATCCAGAGCATCCATCACCAACGGCTATTATGCTATAGGGCACCTCTAAAAATTCAAAATCCTAAGCCAGGCAAGGCGCGAAATAAATTTTAGCGCGCCGCATATAGTTTGACCCTTCGACTGAGCTCAGGACAGGAATGTAAGCGTTAAAATTTCTTGAGCAACGCAGCATCGCGACGGAGTTTGGATTTTTAGAGGTGCCCTATATGCGTTTCGCCAGCTCGTCAGCCTTGCCGATATAGGTTTCCGGGGTCAGTTCGGATAGGCGCTTTTTCTCCGCTGCCGGAATATTCAGGGTCTGGATGAAGGCACGCAGGCTGTCGCGGTTAATGCCGCCTTTGCCGCGCGTCAGGTCTTTGAGTTTGTCATAGGCATTTTCAATGTTGTAGCGGCGCATTACGGTCTGGATGGGTTCGGCCAGCACTTCCCAACTGTTGCTCAGGTCTTCCGCCAGGCGTTGCGGATTGGCCTCCAGTTTGTTCAATCCTTTCAGGCACGATTCATAAGCCAGCAGCGTGTAGCCCAGCGCCACGCCCATATTGCGCAGCACGGTGGAGTCGGTCAGGTCGCGCTGCCAGCGCGAGATCGGAAGTTTTTCGGAAAAGTGGCGCAGCACAGCATTGGCCAAACCGAGATTGCCTTCCGAGTTTTCAAAATCGATCGGATTGACTTTATGCGGCATGGTAGAGGAACCCACCTCCCCCGCCACCACTTTCTGCTTGAAGTAGCCCAGCGAGATATAGCCCCAGAGGTCGCGATTAAGATCAAGCAAAATGGTGTTGGCACGCGCGTAAGCATCGAACAATTCGGCCATGTAATCGTGTGGCTCGATCTGCACCGTGTAAGGGTTGAAAACAATTCCGAGTTGCGTGACAAAACGCTGTGCCAGCGCTTCCCAGTCCATGCCCGGATAGGCCGCCAAATGAGCATTATAGTTGCCCACTGCGCCGTTGAACTTGCCCAGAATTTCAATTTTTGCCAGGCGTTCGCGCGCGCGTTGCAAACGATGCACCACATTCGCCATTTCCTTGCCCAGCGTGCTGGGCGTGGCAGCCTGGCCGTGGGTGCGGCACAGCATCGGCTGCTCAGCCAACTCATGGGCAAGCTTGCGCAGGCGTTTGATAAGCACATCCAGCGCAGGCAACATCAACTCGTTGCGCCCGGCCATTAGCATCAGCGCGTGACTCAGGCTATTGATATCCTCGGAGGTGCAGGCAAAGTGGATAAACTCCAGCGCTTTTGCGGTTTCCGGATTGGTAGATAATTTTTCGCGCAACCAGTATTCAATCGCCTTGACGTCATGGTTGGTGCGCGTTTCGATAGACTTGATTTGCTCCGCATCGGCTACACTGAAGTTGGCGCTTAGTCCATTCAACTGTTTGATGGTGGCGGTAGAGAACGGGGCAATTTCTGCGATGGCTGGTTCAGCACTCAAGGCCTTGAACCATTCGATTTCGATCAGGACTCGGTATCGGATCAGTCCGAATTCGCTGAAATAAGGACGCAAGGCCTCAACCTTGCCGTGGTATCGGCCATCCAGAGGCGACAGTGCGGTGAGTGCAGTTAATGTCATGGTGCAGGCCCGGCAAATGTAACAGCCGCTATTTTACGTGAAAGCTGCGAATTGAGTGGGGCGACAACGATGATTTTGGCATTCTTCCCTGTGGCTGCTAACATTAGTAAACCGTCTGCACCTCTACCCGCTGACTATTGCTGAGAAAATGGCCATCCATCCGGCTCCGCCCAAACTGACGCTACGCCTCGTGATTCATGGCCGCGTGCAAGGCGTGTTCTTCCGCGACTCAATGCGCCGCGAGGCGCAAAAATTGGGGATCGCAGGCTGGGTACGGAATCGCAGCGATGGCGCGGTGGAAGCTGCAGTATATGGCGAACCTGCCGCCGTGGATGCCATCGTGCGCTGGGCGCGGTGCGGTCCGGAGTGGGCACAGGTAGAGCGCGTCGAAATCGAGCCGGATGAAGGCAGTTATATTCGCTTCGAGGTCATCGGGTAATATGGCGGTGCGCTTATGGACACGGTAATATCAATATAGACTGGCACAGCTAGGGAGAGTACACGTGGCGGAACAGAAAATTAAAGAACACAAACTAAGCTTATCGGAAGTGCTCAGCATGCTGGTTGCTGATGGCATGATCAGCCAGACTGCAGCCGATACGCTGATCGCCGACCGCCGCTTGCACCGCCATGACACTCATCCACTTTCTATCATTGCTGCCCAGAATTGGAAGGCGTTATCGTCGCCGCACAAACCGCTACACGCCGAAGCATTGACCGAATGGCTGGCTGGGATGGTCGGTCTCGAATATTTTCACATTGATCCGTTGAAGATCGATTTTTCCGCAGTGGCCGACACCATGTCCAATGATTATGCGGCGCGCTTCGGCATTCTGCCGGTGAAGATGACTGCGCACGAAGTGGTGGTCGCCACTTCCGAGCCTTTCCTGCGCGAATGGGAAGCGGTGATCAAGCAACTGTTGCGTCGCGACATACGCCGCGTCATTGCCGCGCCGGATAGCATTAACCGCTACCTGGTCGAATTTTATAATCTGGCGCGCTCGGTGAAGAATGCCGCGCAATCCAACCGGCAGAATATATCTGGTCAGGCTTCGTTCGAACAGTTGGTGGAACTGGGCAAGACCAACCAGCAGTTCGACGCCAACGATCAGCACATCGTGCATATCGTGGACTGGCTGTGGCAGTATGCTTTCGAGCAGCGCGCGTCGGATATACACATCGAGCCGAGGCGCGAAATCGGCATCGTGCGTTTTCGCATTGATGGTGTACTGCATCAGGTCTATCAAATTCCCATGACGGTGATGACCGCCATGACCAGCCGCATCAAATTGCTCGGGCGTATGGATGTAATCGAAAAGCGGCGTCCGCAGGATGGGCGCATCAAGACGCGCACCGCCGAGGGACAGGAAGTAGAGTTGCGTTTATCCACATTGCCCACTGCCTTCGGCGAAAAACTGGTGATGCGGATTTTCGACCCGGAAGTATTGGTGCGCGATTTTTCCGAACTGGGGTTTTCCGATGAAGACAGTACCCGCTGGCGGCAAATGACGGCGCAGCCCAACGGCATCATTCTGGTTACCGGCCCAACCGGATCAGGCAAGACCACCACGCTGTATTCCACACTCAAGCACCTGGCCACACCAGAGGTCAACGTCTGCACCATCGAAGACCCGATCGAAATGGTCGAATCGGCGTTCAATCAAATGCAGGTACAACACGGCATTGATCTCAATTTCGTTGATGGCTTGCGCGCACTGATGCGGCAGGATCCGGACATCATCATGGTCGGTGAAATCCGCGACCTGGAAACCGCCGACATGGCCATTCAAGCAGCGTTGACCGGGCACCTGGTGCTATCCACCTTGCACACCAATGATGCGCCTTCTGCCATCACCCGCCTGCTTGATCTCGGCGTCGCACCTTTCATGATCAATGCCACGGTACTCGGCATCATGGCGCAGCGCCTGGTGCGCACGCTGTGCCCGCACTGCAAGCAGCCATTACCGCCTCAGGACGAAGAAAACGCGCTCTGGGATGGCCTGGTAACCCCCTGGAAAACCGGGCGGCCGACGCAATTGCAACACCAGGTGGGATGTCTCGAATGCCGCATGACCGGTTATCAGGGGCGCATCGGCATCTACGAAATCCTGCTCATGTCAGCCGAATTGCGCAAACACATCACGCCAGCCGCCGACGTGGCGCGCATCCGCGAAGCAGCCTGCCGCGAAGGCATGAAACCGCTGCGAATTTCTGGTGCGATGAAAGTTGCAGCAGGCACAACCACGCTCGAAGAAGTCATCAAGGTGGTGCCGCCGGCGAGTTAGCTATAACGCGCTAGACTGCATCTCAATCAGAAATGTAGGTTGGGTCGCAACAAAGTTACGCGATTCTCTACGCGCTAAACCGCGTGAGAAATCGTCAGAGCGCAGCGATGCCCAACTGACGGAATAAAAACGATGGGTACCACGTTGCTCAACCCATCCTACCGAAAAATCCTGACCATGTCCGAAACCACCAGCCTCTACTCCCTCTTCATCAGCAGCTTGCTCGCTGCCACCCTGCTCCCCGGCGGTTCGGAAGCCGCACTGTTCGCCGTACTCAAGGCTTACCCGGAAACGCTGTGGATCGCGCTCCTCCTCGCCACCATAGGCAACACACTGGGCGGCATGGTGACCTTGGTCATGGGCTGGCTACTGCCGCGAACTCGGCAACTCAAGCATGTCGAAAAACTGCGCCGCTACGGCACACCGGCATTGCTGCTCGCCTGGGTGCCGCTGATCGGTGATGCGCTATGTCTTGCTGCCGGGTGGCTGCGCCTCAACTGGTGGCAGGCCGCTTTGTTCATGGCAATCGGAAAATTTGCGCGCTACGCGGTGATTGCAATGGCCATTGTTTAACAGATCAACTGATTTTTTCGACCCTACCCAGCCAGCCCCACATAGACATTCTGCACATCATCATCTGCATCAATTGCTTCCAAAAACGCTTCCACCTCTGCGCGCTCGGCATCGTTCAGCGTTACCGGATTTTTTGGCCGGTAGCCTAACTGGGCGGACTGCACGGTAAACCCGTATGTCGGCAACGCGCGGCATACCGCATCCAGATCGGTGGCATCGGTGAGAAATAGTGTGGCGCCATTTTCGGCTGGCTCGAAATCCTGAGCGCCGGCCTCAATGGCCGCAAGCTCCGCATCTGCCACTTTGGAATTGGGAGCCGCTTCTATCATCCCCTGATAGTAAAAATCCCAAGTGACCGAACCCGAGGCGCCAAGTTGCCCCCTGCGAAATAACACGCGAATATTGGACAGCGTACGGTTGATGTTGTCCGTCAGGCACTCAACGATCACGGGCACGCGATGCGGCGCAAACCCCTCGTAGGTAAGCCGTTCCAGGCTCACCCCTTCGTCGAGCAGGCCTGCGCCTTTCTTGATGGCGCGCTCCAGAGTCTCACGCGGCATTGAGGCTTTTTTAGCTTGTTCCACCACCAGGCGTAAACGCGGGTTCATGTCCGGGTCGGCACCAGCGCGCGCTGCAACCATGATTTCCTTGGATAGCTTGCCGAAAATTCGGCCCTTTTCGTTAGCTGCAATTTCTTTGTGTCTGGCTTTCCACTGTGCGCCCATATCTACTCTCTTGTACTTTTGCTGTTTACATAGTCCACTTGGGGAATGCCCCTTGCGTATCTTGCCTTAAGTGCCGCTAACCATCAATCTCGAATGGCGGCTTTTAAAATAAAATGGATCTGGATTTTTATTGATTCTTTGATTTGAAAGGCGCATGAATATGAATACCATCAACAGCTAGTTATAACCTTTCGCGCCTGCTCTTGATAATGAATTTTTGTATTCCTGTTTCCCGGTGCGCTAACTTTGCGTCCGGCGAGATTGAGTACACGCGCAGAACAGAAGGCATGCCGGACGAAGAGGCATCGGCCATCGCAGTCGAAATGGCGGGTGACCGAAAAAAAGCGGAAGACAAGCCGACGGCTTGATTGAGGGAATTCGTGGGGGTTACGGCACGGTGCGATTAACCCACTCATGCCTGGGCTGTGAAGCATGAGTGCAATATCCGCCCCGCTTTTTCATTCTTTTATATCTTCGGCGGGGTAGTACTGCTCAGTTGGCCCATTTGTACAGAAATCTGATGGCACTGGCTGCACAGCACACTCTGTGAAGCGGTCGGCGATGGTGAATTGTTGGTGTCGGCTAAACGAGTTAGCTCAGTTTGAACACTTGCTTTTGCGGACGTTTGAGCGGTTACGCATTCCTGGAAATTTACCGAGTGATCGCGTTCCCAATTATCAATGCAACCCGTGCCCGCAGCCAGGCTGGGGCCTGCCAACATCGAGAGAAGAAGGGATAGAAGAATCAAAAATTTATTCATGTTAACACTCCGTTAGGAACGACTCAAAAACATCCAGCCGGGAGTAGAGGTGCATGCAAACAGACGAACATCTGTCAGGCAGTCCCGCTACCATAGTTTCCCTTAGGCCGGTGACTTTGCGCCCTCACTTTTCAGCAAGTTTGCCAAGTAACTGCATAATACTGCTGATTGAAACAGGATCAAATCTTGGGGGACGAATGGTCGTTTTTGCCAGATGAGCGGAAAAGCGGTGAAATACAAGTAATTCCAATTTCCGATAAAAAGGAGCACAAGGCGGCAAGTCCGAAAAGCTTTTGGCCGGGCACCCGGATGAGGCGACGAAGACAGCACACCTAGTGCGGCTAGGAGCCGAAGACGCAGCCAACGCAGTGATCGTTTTTATCG
>JANPNS010000052.1:0-1865 GCA_031427575.1 Gallionellaceae bacterium | reverse complement strand
ACCAATCCTTGACCGGCCAGATCAAGCGCGTGCATCTCGCCAGTCGTGGCACCTACGGCAGTCCTAGAATATATCAACGGTTGCGGGCGTTGGGGGTGGCGGTCGGTGAGAACCGGGTGGCCAGACTGATGCAAAGCCACGACATCAAGGGGCGATGGGCGACCTTACGCTATACCTCGCCCAACTTGAAGAAGTTCTTTGGCAGCTTGCCCAATCAACAGCATGAACACCCAGCCCAGGCGCCCAATCAGGTGTGGGTGGCCGACATTACCTATTTGAAGGTGGGTTCGGTCTACCGTTATATGGCCGTGGTGATGGATCGCTGTTCACGGCGCATCATCGGCTGGGCTTTGGGGCGGCAACGAAATGTGGTGCTGACTTTGCGTGCGCTCAATCATGCAGTGGCCAAGCGTCGCCCACCACCAGGGCTGATCTTCCACACCGATCGTGGCATTGAATATTATGCCAATGCCTTTCGCGAACGGCTCAATCAATTACAAATCACCCAGAGCATGAACCGCCCCGGCAAGGTGACGGACAATGCGTTCATGGAGTCGTTCTTCCATTCGATGAAGGCGGATGTGATCCACGGCAACACCTTTAGTGAGGACGAGCAATTACTCACCGTGTTGCGCAGCTATATTCCTTTCTATAACCGCAGTAGAATGCACTCGTCTTTAAACTATATGTCGCCAGCAACGTATGAAATTCAGTTGGCTTAATCGGGTGTCAATTTTATTGGGGGAAGATTCCGGCGCAAAAGCGCGCAGCCCCTTAGCTATACGTTAGGTGCCGTAGTTGCCGGATTTAGGAAAGGCATGGAATGTCATATGCACGCATAATTGCCCTGACGTCGCTAGCCATGATCGCCTTTGCAGGTAATTCACTGCTCTGCCGGGTCGCGCTCGAACAGACCAGCATCGATGCAGCCAGCTTCACTACAATTCGATTGGTTTCTGGTGCAGTGATGCTTTGGCTGGTCGTGCGAATGAGGCGCGGCACATATACCGGCGGGGGCAGCTGGCTGTCGGCATTTGCATTGTTTGCTTATGCCGCCGGTTTTTCATTTGCCTATGTGAGCCTGTCCGCAGCAACTGGTGCGCTACTGCTCTTTGGTGCTGTCCAGGCAACGATGATCGGCTATGGCGTTTGGATGGGAGAACGGCTGCTGAAACTTCAGCTTGTCGGTTTTATGCTCGCTCTCGGAGGGCTGATTGGTCTATTGTTGCCGGGGCTGTCGGCACCACCACTGTATGGTTCCGCATTGATGTTGGGCGCCGGAGTTGCATGGGGCATCTATTCCCTGCGTGGGAAAGGCGCGGGTGATCCCACCAGGGTAACGGCGGGGAATTTTTTGCGCGCAGTTCCTATCGCGGTAGTATTGAGCATACTAATGTTGAACAACACTTCTCTGGATACTGCTGGATTTTGGTATGCGGTTTCATCGGGAGTTCTGGCTTCCGGAATAGGTTACGCCATTTGGTACACGGCATTGCCTGCGTTAAAAGCCACCAATGCTGCGACAGTGCAACTTAGTGTCCCTGTCATTACGGCCTTGGGCGGCGTCATTGTTCTGGGTGAACCCATAAGCCTGCGCTTAGTATTGGCGTCCGTAGCTATTATCGGGGGAGTCGCGCTGGTAATTCTAGAGAGACAACAGGCTAACGGCGCCCAACAAGTCGCTCCAGCGGACCGCCCAAAAGCGGGCGACCGCTGAGCTCAAGCGTTAGCCCGCTTCAAATTGCGGTATAGTCTTAACAAAGGAGATGATGAACATGCCTCTATATATGGATCGTCACTACGTTGAAGGTGCAACGAAAAGTGCCGTAGCGGACGCGCACCAAAAGGATTTGGCTGTCGCAGAC
>JANPNS010000051.1:0-7503 GCA_031427575.1 Gallionellaceae bacterium | reverse complement strand
CCTGATCGGTCTGGCACTGACTGCGGCCATGGTGTGGATCACTGAATACTACACCGCCACTGAATATGCGCCAGTGCGCCACATTGCCGAAGCTTCCACCACCGGCCACGGCACCAATGTGATCGCCGGACTGGGTGTTTCCATGAAAGCCACTGCTGCTCCGGTGCTGGTGGTATGTCTGGCAATCTGGGGTTCTTACGAGTTGGCCGGACTATACGGCATCGCCATCGCTGCCACTTCCATGCTGTCCATGGCTGGGATTATCGTCGCTTTGGATGCTTACGGCCCGATCACCGACAACGCCGGCGGCATCGCCGAAATGTCCAAGCTGCCGCCTGACGTGCGTAAGATTACTGACGCACTGGACGCAGTGGGCAACACCACCAAAGCCGTCACCAAAGGCTATGCCATCGGCTCCGCCGGTCTGGCCGCGCTGGTGCTGTTCGCCGACTATACCCATGCGCTGGATGCGAAGTTAGGCTTTGTCACCTCCTTCGACTTATCCAATCACATGGTCATCATCGGCCTGTTCATCGGCGGCATGGTGCCTTATCTGTTCGCCGCGATGGGCATGGAAGCCGTCGGTCGCGCCGCCGGATCCGTGGTGGTGGAAGTGCGTCGCCAGTTCAAGGAAATCCCCGGCATCATGGAAGGCACCGGCAAACCGGAATATGGCGTTTGCGTGGACATGCTGACCAAGGCCGCGATCAAGGAAATGATCGTGCCCTCGTTGTTGCCGATTGCTGTGCCAGTGATCGTTGGCCTGACGCTGGGCGCGCAAGCGCTGGGTGGGGTGCTGGTCGGCACCATTATCACCGGCATCTTCGTGGCGATCTCCATGACTGCCGGCGGTGGTGCGTGGGACAACGCCAAGAAGTATATTGAAGAAGGCCACTTCGGCGGCAAAGGTTCGGAAGCACACAAAGCTGCCGTCACCGGCGACACCGTGGGCGACCCGTACAAGGACACCGCCGGTCCTGCCGTGAACCCGCTGATAAAGATCATCAACATCGTGGCGCTGATGATCGTGCCGCTGCTGTAAATTGTATTAACAGCAGAAAAAAACGGGGCGGATGTTGCGCCCCGTTTTTTTATTTCATAGTCCCGCATCGCTTATAATTACGCGGGTATTTACCTTGAGGATCAGCATATGACCGCACACATTATTGACGGCAAAGCCATCGCACAGGAAGTCCGCACCGAATGGAAAGTACGGGCTGATGCGCTAAAGGCGCGGGGTATTACGCCCGGCCTGGCAGTCATTATTGTCGGTGACAATGCCGCATCCAAAGTGTATGTCGGCAACAAAGTCAAAGCCTGTGCCGAGCTCGGCTTGCATTCGGAGCACATCGCCCTGCCTGCCGATGTGACCGAAGCCGTGCTACTGGCAAAAATTGCGCAGCTGAATGTAAATCCAAAAATACACGGTTTATTGGTACAACTACCTCTGCCCAGACATATTGACAGCAGCAAGGTGCTGCAAGCCATCAGTCCGAACAAAGATGTGGACGGCTTTCACCCGATGAACGTGGGTGCACTGGTTAGCGGCGAAACACTATTCCCGCCATGCACACCACAAGGCGCGATGAAGTTGCTGGAAAAATCGGGCATCGCTATCGAAGGCAAGCACGCTGTCGTAGTTGGCCGCAGCAACATTGTTGGCAAGCCCATGGCGCTGATGCTGCTGCAAAAAAATGCTACCGTCACGATATGCACTTCCAAAACAGTTGATCTGGCCAGGTACACACGCGATGCTGATATCCTGGTGGTTGCAACAGGCAAGCCGCAGATGATTAGCGGCGACATGATTAAACCCGGTGCGACGGTGATAGATGTAGGCATCAATCGCCTGCCGAATGGCAAACTGGTAGGCGACGTGGATTTTGATAGCGCCAGAGAAGTGGCGGGTTATATTACTCCCGTGCCAGGCGGTGTCGGCCCCATGACCATCACCATGCTGGTGGCGAATACCGTACTCGCAGCAGAACGTGCTGCGCAGAGAAAATAACCGGCATCCATAACATGGAATTTTCTGCGGATGATCCCTGCGCTCAGGATTTCAAGCTATTGTAAGCTGCCGCTTTTGCTTGCAGCAGAGCCGATTCAGCTCGCATAAACAACTGTTCCAGCGTATCACTTGCGCGGCTTTCACTTACGCTTAGCGAAATGGTGACGGGCGGCAGGACATCTCCGCTGGGTGTCATGACGTTGGATCGGCTTATATTCAACCTGAGCCGTTCTGCCGCTATGTGACCTTCCGCCAAGGGGGTGCTCGGCAAAAGTACAGCAAATCTTTCGCTGCTATAGCGCGCGGCGCGATCACGCGGCCGCATGGTATCCAATATGCTTTGTGCCGTACTACGCAAGGCCTGGTCTCCACCCAAACTTCCATACAACTTATTGAACTGCTGAAAGTGATCGACTTCCAGCAGGATGAGCGTGCTTGGTTCATGGTCCATGGTACAGCGCAGTATCTGTTTCTTGAAATTCTTGTTCATCCCGTGCGGGCTATACAGGCCGGTCAGATCATCGATGATGGCATTTCTGGTATAGCCATATTTCTGCTCCATACTCTCTACAAAAATCCGATTGCTGACGCGCATACGCTGAATCAGAATGTTGAGCAAGTTGCGTGCGGTTTTTTGCGAGTCATTGATAAGTAACCATACTACCGCGCGGTCTATCACCAGCAATTCGCAATTAGTGTCAGCGATGACATATGCGGAAACCTGGCCATCATCCAGCAGAGTGGACATTTCACCGACACAGTCGCCCTGACCAAACATCTCAATGGCTTCTGTCTCAGGCAGGCCAAGATGGATGCGCAGTCGCCCCGACAGGATAATGTAAATGCAGTCATTTGCTTGTCCCGGCGCAAGCAACGTCTCTCCTGCCACCAGGGTACGGAGGTCAAGATTGTCCATGTGGCTGCGCAGAAAAGTACGTGGAACGCTGCGGAACAGCGGGGCGTTTACCAATAGATCGAGGATGTCAGATGAGTTTATGGTGATTCTCCAAGGGGGTTATTGTAGGCCGGAATGATCCGCCCGCTTATTATGGCACGCCACTGTAACAAGCCAACTTGCGACTGACAAGACCGGCGTTAAATAAACGTCATTAAATTTGGTAAATGCTGGCTGCTGGCCGCTGGCCGCGATTGTGGATGCTGCCAGCTTTGCGCTGCGCCGAGCGAGGATAAAATCGTAGGGATATTTTGACCATCTATGAATCGTTTTACTATCCAGTTCGAGGATAGAATGCCGCAGCATTGATGAATTCCGTTTACACAAAATTCAGGACACCCTCAGATAATGTCTTCCATCGAGAAAAAATCTATCTGGCTATTCAGACTTTCGCCTAGTCTGTTGTTAGGCATTACCCTCATTTTTTCCTTGAAGGTGCTGGGCGCAGAACAAATAGTTGTACAGGCAGAATCGTCTGTGCCAGAGACTCAGCAAATAGCTCCGCAGCCAGAGTCGTCTGTGCCAGAGACTCAGCAAGTAGCTCCGCAGTCGGAATCGTCTGTGCCAGAAACCCGGAAAATAACGCCACAGGCAGAACCATCTGTGCCGCAATTTCGTCAAGCTGAGCGCTTTGATTCTATGGTAGCACCGCGTAATTATTTGTCTGCAAAAATTACCGACTTTGCCACCAATATTGATCGCTTCTTTGGTGGTGATCGTCATTACCAGGAAAGCAATCAAAGTGTATTGCAGCTGAATCTAACCAGAGCGACGGGATATGGCGGTGATGGCAATTTCAAGTTTGCTGCCAGACTAAACTTGAAATTGCCTGCAACCGAAGGGCGATTTCGGCTGTTGGTGGAAACTGACTCTGAGAATAATTTAACGGATGAGCAGACAAAATCTTCAGCCCAGCCTGATAATAAAGTTGTAGCTCCCAGTAGTGTTGCCCTGGCGGTGCGCTATGAAAAGAAAGAGGAAAGTCGTTGGTACTTTAATGCTGATGCGGGGATTAAATTTCGAGGCGTTACCACGTCTCCGAATCCTTTCGTGCGAGCAAGGGGTAGCTATTCCGCTCCGATAGGGGAGTGGCGATTGAAAGTAGCAGAGTCCGTGTATTGGTTTAATACCCTGGGCGTGGGCGAAACTACCCAGCTTGATCTGGAGCGAATTTTAACCACCTCACTGCTGTTTCGTTCTTCTAGTAATGCTACATGGCTAAATGACAAACAGAACTTCGACCTGCGTCAGGATCTATCGATTTATCACACCCTGAATGATCGTACCGCCTTGTTGTATCAAGCAAGCGTGGTCGGGGTCAGCAATCCGCAGTATCAGGTGACAGATTATGTAGTGCTGGCGTTTTATCGTTACCGATTGAATCGGAAATGGCTGTTCTTTGAATTAAGCCCGCAACTGCACTTCCCTATAGAAAAGAATTATAAATCCAGCCATGCGCTAAGCGTGCGTCTGGAGATATTATTTGATGGCTCGAGATGATGTCGTGGAAATTTAGCAAAACATGGTTGCCCTATTGTCTCGCTTCGGCTGTGACGTTTCAACAGCATAAGGGCACCTCTAAAAATCCAAACTCCGTCGCGATACTGCGTTACTCACAAAAAATTACTCCTTACATATCAAACATATGCGGCGTCGAAATTTTTTGCTCGCGCCTTGTCTCGCTTAGGATTTTGAATTTTTAGAGGTGCCCATAAGCTGTCCTGCAAGCGACAACTGTGGAACGCAATTTGAGGCGACAATTTGAGGCGCCCTTAAGCCGGAAAGTATGTGCCCCCAGCTATGTACGCCACCGCACAGATGGTTGCTCCCTTTGTCCAATTTTATGGGCACTTCGAGAAATAAACGGCATCGAAATGGCTGCGCTTCCCCCTGTTTGCGGCAATCTTGCGGCTTTCCTTGCTTCCTGCTGCCCGACTTACTTCGGCAATCCGGGAATCCGGCTCACCGTTTCGTTGCGCAATGCGGGCATCAGCCCGTGCTGAACCATGCGCCGACGTTGCATGATTCCGTTTGGTTGCGTAGTATTCATATCGGGCGTCGATGAAGTATTCGGAACCTCCATCCTGCTGGCAAGGTCGCCCATCTCTACTACTTTTCGCCCCCCATCCGGCGCTTGATTCAGCTCAGGTGGGGAGTTTTGCAGGAAGCTCTTATGATAAAACTCGGACTTAACATCGATCATGTGGCGACACTGCGTCAGGTGCGCGGCACGCGCTATCCCAATGTGTTGCAGGCCGCGTTGATAGGTGAGGCGGCTGGCGCCGATGTCATTACTTTGCACCTGCGCGAAGATCGCCGCCATATCCAGGATAAGGACGTGGAAATCCTGCGCGACATGCTGCAAACCCGGATGAATCTGGAAAGCGCCGTCACTGAAGAGATGCTGGACATTGCCCTGCGCATCAAACCGCACGATGTTTGTTTCGTGCCAGAGCGGCGTGAAGAGCTGACCACTGAGGGTGGGCTGGATGTGCTGAAATATTTTGATAGCGTGCAGCGCGCTTGTCAGCGATGTGCGGCGGCAGGCATACGCGTGTCGCTGTTTGTGGACGCAGACGAAAAACAACTGGATGCAGCGCAGGCAGCAGGCGCGCCGGTGGTCGAGATTCACACCGGAAAATATGCGGATGCGGCCAATGTGCCGCAGCAGACACAGGAATTGGCACGCATCCAGCGTGCCGCAACGCATGCCTACGGGCTGGGCATGCAGGTCAATGCCGGGCATGGCCTCAATTACCACAACGTGCAGCCCATCGTCGCCATTCCCCACATCCGTGAACTCAATATTGGTCATGCCATCATCGCCGAGGCGCTATTTATCGGCTTGGAACAAGCGGTAAAAAAAATGAAGGCGCTGCTTATCGCTCCACCAAATACGAAAGGTAATATCCAAAAATGATTTTTGGCATCGGTACCGACATCGCTTCATACAGCCGGATTCAAGGCTTGACCGAAAAATATGGCGACCGCTTCGCACAGCGTCTGTTGGGCGAAAAAGAGTTGCCGGAATACACGGCCAGCGCCGATCCGGCGCGCTTTCTGATGAAACGTTTTGTCGCCAAAGAAGCTTTCGCCAAGGCCATGGGCACCGGCTTGCGCTTCCCGGTGAGTATGCCCCGCATTCGGGTCGAACACGATGAGCTGGGCAAGCCGCTACTGGCCTTCGATGAAATATTGGAAAATTACGTGGCTAGACTTGGCGTAACACACCACCATCTCAGCATCAGCGACGAGCGCGATAGCGCAGTAGCAATCGTGGTTCTGGAAAAGGATTAGCAGGATGTTGATAAAGTGATGGGACTCGGCCCGGTCATGCTGGACATCGCAGAATTCACCCTCACCGCAGAGGATGAAGCGCGTCTGCGCCATCCGCAGACTGGAGGCGTAATTCTGTTTACCCGCAATTACCAATCACCGCACCAGCTGGCCGAGCTGACAGCCAGCATCCATGAGCTACGCAGCCCGCCACTATTGATTGCAGTGGATCACGAAGGCGGCCGTGTGCAACGTTTTCGCGCAGGTTTCACGCGTCTTCCGGCGATGCGTGAGCTGGGAAAAATATGGGATGAGCACCCCAAGCGCGCCAAACACCTGGCGCAACAAACGGGCTACGTGCTAGCCGCCGAATTGCGTGCCTGCGGTGTGGATTTCAGCTTCACGCCGGTACTGGACATCGATTTTGGCAACAGCGGAGTGATCGGCGATCGTGCTTTTCACTCCCAGCCACAGGCAATCGCTGAACTGGCACACAGCCTGCTTATAGGCTTGAGACAGGGCGGCATGCCTTCAGTGGGCAAGCATTTCCCTGGTCATGGTTATGTGTCAGCCGATTCTCACCTCGAAATTCCGCAAGATAATCGGGAGTTTGCCGATATCGAACTGTGCGACCTGATTCCGTTTCGCCAACTGGTAAATTTTGGACTGACTGCGATGATGCCCGCGCATGTCATTTACACCAAGGTAGACAGTCGTCCGGCAGGTTTTTCCAAGGTTTGGTTGAAGGATATTTTGCGGGGTCGAATGGGCTTTGAAGGGTGCATCTTCAGTGACGACCTCAGTATGGAAGCGGCCAGCGTGGTGGGGGGTATCGTGCAGCGCGCGCAAGCGGCACTGAACGCCGGCTGTGACATGGTGCTGGTGTGCAATAATCCGGTTGCTGCGGATGAATTGTTGGCTGACCTGAAATGGGATATGGCGGCCACCAGCATGGCGCGTCTGGCACAACTGCATGGACGGCACCATGCCGAGTCGCTGGTACGGCTGCATGAGCAGGCCGAGTTTGTAAAGGCAGTGCATGAGATTGCCTCAATAGGTTCGGGAACTGCAGAATTGCCGCTGGTTTAGACTGATAATGCGGAGGAATGGATTTCAAAAAAATTGAAGGGCGCCTCTAAAAATTCAAAATCCTAAGCGAGACAAGGCGCGAGCAAAAAATTGCGACGCCGCATATATTTGATATGTAAGGAGTAATTTTTTGTGAGCAACGCAGTATCGCGACGGAGTTTGGATTTTTAGAGGT
>JANPNS010000050.1:0-4286 GCA_031427575.1 Gallionellaceae bacterium | reverse complement strand
GGCCAACGCGGTTGACCCCAACCAGGAAATGTTTGAGGGACAGACCTATCCCAAGGAATTGCTTTACGCACAACGCATGACCGCTTGGCTGGGAAAATATCAACCCGACGCATCCGAAGCGCTGCAGCTTGCCGCGCGCGCAGCACATCTGTCGCTGGAAGATTCCGCGCAGCGCATACCCGCTGGGACGCGTTGGCTACAACAAGTGGCGCGCCACACTGGCGAAGATGCATGGTGATCTCGCTGGCGAGATCATGCAGCAGGTAGGCTATGACCAGCAGATGTGCGAGCGGATCAAGGCGCTGCTGATGAAGGATCGCATGGCGCTGGCAGACCGAGACGGGCAAACGCTGGAGGATATAATTTGTCTGGTATTTCTGGAATTTTATTTCGTGCCCTTTGCGTCGCAGTACAGCGAGACCAAGCTCGCTGGTATTGTACGCAAGACCTGGCGCAAGATGTCAGAGCGTGGCCGCCAGACGGCTCTGACGCTCGCTCCGCTGTGGCCGGAGGAGTTGCTTGAGGTTGTTAAGCGAGCAGTTGCATGAGCAACCCACCTCGATTTCTACCGCAGTCAACTGGCTGCGGTAGAAATGTCAGGCTTGAACCTAGAAACCGCAGTTGGACAGGGTAAGTGGTGCGTTTATTTGTCTGTCCAGCAAGGCGCGACGAAGCGGAATAGTCATTCTATTCAATGAGGAGCAACGCAGCTGGGCAGGCAAATAAATGTGCCAATTGCCCTGTAGCGACTTCACCCAAAAGGTGAGCGGAAATAGTGTCATGATTTCCTTTCCATTCATTTTGTTGCGGCCCCAAGGGAGCGGTCAACTGCGGTTTCTAGGTTGAATGGTTATTTGGCGGGAGAGCTTGATGATTGAAGCATTGCCAAGGCCTGGTCGGCATCTTTGCGCAGTACGCTATCCGTATATTTCCTGATGAATTCGGAAAATACTGAAAGGCGGTAATCATTCGTGCTCCCCCATTTTTTTCTGTGGCCTAACGAGGCTGTAGAAAAACTACTTGAGGGCACCTCTAAAAATCCAAACTCCGTCGCGATACTGCTTTGCTCACAAAAAATTACTCCTTACATATCATATATATGCGGCGTCGCAATTTTTTGCTCGCGCCTTGTCTCGCTTAGGATTTTGAATTTTTAGAGGCGCCCTTGAGGGTTGAGCATAACGATTTTCGGGGGTCATTCGACCTATCCCAAGGTGATGATCGCCGAATACAGCGCGTTTTAAGAGGCCAATTTTTGTTCATTGCAATCCCGTTTTTTGAAATTGAGTTTTTCTACAGCCTCAACGTAGAGTTGAGGGGCGGAGCAAAAGCGTAGCTTTTGCGCAGTCCCTCTCGAACGCAAGGTTAGCCGTCTGTGATAGTGAAAATACTATTTCCAATTGAGATTGAGCTTGCGATGAGAAGCTGCACAATCTCGCAAATACAGGTTTATGAGACTTTGGTACGGAACGCCAACATCCTCGGAGATTGCCTTAAAGTATGAGGTTGACTCTTCATCGAGTCGAATGGTAATTTGTTTTTTGAGCTGTGCTGCATAGGGGTTTTTCCTTGCAGCGGAGAAATCGTATTCTTTTCGCATATGACACCTCTATGGATAATTTCTGGATTCCCCATAGACAGGCCTGTCAATAGGGCTTAATCTCATGGCGCTTCACATTCTGCCGTTTTTTAGATAGGATGCAGCTTGAACCACAGCGGTTTACCCCCACATCATCTTGCGTTACCAGCAATATCTTCAAGTCACCACTTAAATAAAGCGAGAACCACCATGAGCGAACACATCCGTTATGTCACCGACCCAACCTTTACCGCCGAAGTGCTGCAAGCACCGCTGCCTGTGCTGGTGGACTACTGGGCGGAATGGTGCGGCCCGTGCCGCATGATCGCCCCGATACTGGAAGAGATTGCCAAAGAATACGCGGGACGCCTGTCCGTGGCCAAACTGAATGTGGACGAAAACCAGCAAACCCCGCAGAAATATGGCATCCGTGGCATTCCCACGCTGATGTTGTTCAAGAATGGCAATATAGAAGCCACCAAGGTCGGCGCTTTGTCCAAATCACAGCTTACCGCGTTTATTGACAGCCACATCTAAACCGTTTAACCTCGCGCCTGCAACTGACCTGTTTCGTCCCCACGGCACCCTACTCAGCACGATAAGAAGACGTATAAGGCAGTTCAGGCGCGCGGCATTCCCGCACAAACCGTAACACTCCCCCACACATTTTTACTGATAATTCGGCTGACCCACTAACTCCGTACTGTATTTTCATAATCCTCAAACCCCACCTAAAAATATGCATTTATCCGACCTTAAGACCAAACACATCACCGAACTGGTTTCTGTAGCAACGACCAACCTGATCGACAACGCCAACCGCATGCGCAAGCAAGACCTGATTTTCGCCCTGCTGAAAAACGAGGCGAAAAAGGGCGAGAGTATTTTTGGCGAAGGCACACTGGAAGTGCTGCCGGACGGTTTCGGCTTCCTGCGCTCGCCGGACACCTCTTACCTGGCCGGGCCGGATGATATTTATGTCAGCCCCAGTCAGATCCGCCGCTTCAACCTGCATACCGGCGATTCGATTGAAGGCGAAATCCGTACTCCCAAGGAAGGTGAGCGCTACGTCGCTTTGGTCAAGGTAGACAAGGTCAATTCCGAGGCGCCGGAAAATTCCAAGAATAAAATCCTGTTCGAAAACCTGACACCACTGTTCCCAACTCAACAAATGACACTCGAGCGCGATATTCGCGCTGAGGAAAACGTTACCGGCCGCATTATTGATATCGTCGCCCCGATCGGCAAGGGCCAGCGCGGCCTGCTGGTGGCCTCGCCCAAATCCGGCAAAACCGTGATGTTGCAGCACATCGCCCACTCCATCGCAGCGAACTCCCCGGATGCGCACCTGATCGTATTGCTGATAGATGAACGCCCCGAAGAAGTCACCGAAATGAGCCGCAGCGTGCGCGGCGAGGTGGTTGCCTCCACTTTCGATGAACCGGCCACGCGTCACGTGCAAGTTGCCGAGATGGTGCTGGAAAAAGCCAAGCGCCTGGTCGAGCACAAAAAGGATGTGGTCATCCTGCTCGATTCCATCACCCGCCTGGCACGCGCCTACAACACCGTGGTGCCCTCCTCGGGCAAGGTACTCACCGGCGGCGTGGACGCCAATGCCCTGCAACGCCCCAAGCGCTTCTTCGGCGCGGCTCGTAATGTTGAGGAGGGCGGTTCGCTCACCATCATCGCCACGGCACTGGTGGATACCGGCTCGCGCATGGATGATGTAATTTACGAGGAATTCAAAGGCACCGGCAACATGGAAATCCACCTCGACCGGCGCATGGCAGAAAAACGCATCTATCCGGCCATCAACATTAACCGTTCCGGCACGCGCAAGGAAGAATTGCTGATTAAGGCCGATGTACTGCAAAAAATCTGGGTGCTGCGCAAGCTGCTCTATCCGATGGACGAACTGGAATCAATGGAATTTCTGCTGGACAAGATCAAGGCGACCAAAAATAACGCGGAATTCTTTGACTCCATGCGACGCTAAGAAACCGTTGATTTATTCTGAAAAAATGAAGTCATGTAGGTTGGGTTCAACAAAGTTACGCGATTCTCTACGCGGTATCCCGCGTGAGAAATCGTCAGAGCGGCTTTAGGGCACCTCTAAAAATTCAAAATCCTAAGCTAGGCAAGGCGCGAAATAAATTTTAACGCGCCGCATATGTTTGATATGTAAGCGTTAAAATTTATTGAGCAACGCAGCATCGCGACGGAGTTTGGATTTTTAGAGATGCCCTTTATCGCGTAACCCAACAAACCCAACCGATACTAATGGCTTGCAGCCACTTCCCATTCCGCCACACCATCCCGCAAATGCGCGGATTTAAAACCCTCCTTGCGCAGCAGCTCGACCGCATCTTTCGCCATCAGGCAATAAGGGCCACGGCAGTAGGCAACGATCGGCCTGTCCTTTGGCAGTTCCGCAAGCCGCTGGCGCAACTCGCCGATCGGGATGGAGCGAGCGAATGGAAGATGTGCAGTTAAGTATTCCTCGGTCGGGCGCACGTCCAGCACCACCACCTCCCCGCTGCGTGCCATCTTCATCAGTGTTTCACGATCACTGGGTACCAGCTCGTCCGGTTGCGTAGCGATTTTCTGCAATGCCATTTGCAGCTCAACCAAACGCTCTTCGGCCAGGGAATGAACAGCCACCCATAAATCGGCCACTGCCTTGTCGGCGAGACGATAAAAAATATTT
>JANPNS010000049.1:0-2466 GCA_031427575.1 Gallionellaceae bacterium | reverse complement strand
GCCTGAGCGCACCGCTGACCAAGCGGCTGCTGACGATGGCGCGTGACTTCTGGTCGCGTCCGATGGCCGACATCCCCCAAGCGTGCCGAAGTGTGAGCTGACATTGCCGCGTACCACTTCGATACGCTCGATGCTGTCCAGCATGATGTGTTCGAGCGCGGTCGTTCCGGTGGTGACGGAATTAATGCGCACCCCGTCCACCAATATCAACACATGGCTGGAATTGGTGCCGCGCATGAAAATGCTGGACTGCTTGCCCAGCCCGCCGTTTTGCACGACTTCGACTCCTGCCAGCGAACGCAGCAAGGTCGGCACATCCGTCGCTTGCGAGGCCTGTATATCCTGCTCGGTAATGACAGTGGAATGGGACAGGGCTTGTTTGAGCGGCTGTGGGAATCTGGTTCCGGTAACTATCAGGATTTCAAGAGGGGTAGTTTCTTCTGGTTCTGTTGCATAAGACAGGGGTACAACCGCACATAAAATGGCGGCGAGAAGGTTTTGCAGTTTCATTTAGATTTTCCTGAGTGAGCTCCAAGGTTCCCCGTTGGAAAGTTCAAATTCAGGAAATGCCGCAAGATGTTGCAATCAACAGGAAGTAAGTGTGGGCTAACTGGCACAGCCTGCCAGCCTGCCATCCTGCCGTTCATGCGCCACCCGCAGCATTTCCCGATCTACGAAACCTCTGATGAGGTTGCTATGCTCAAGGCCGGTATCCGGGCTCGCAGGACTAAGCGTATCGCCTTCCCATGAGTCCCATTACGGGGATTCCCATTGCGGGAAACTCACAGTGGCCTAATTGAACTATAGTGCGAAATCCAGTTCGAATTAATTGATACGCCCACACCTGCTTACCGTTGCGGGGGCAGCACAGGCCTAAGGAATTAATCCCTCACCTGTTTCCCGTTTAACCAGACGGCGTTGCCGCGTCTGGCACCTTAAAGCGGCGAGAATTGTAGCAGATGGAAGATCAGAAAACATCTCTGATCGTGAGGTGAAAATTCAGCAAGGGCAGTATTTCGTTTTTTTGCTTCGTGACGACCCCGGTATTCGGCCATGTTGCTCAGTGATTTAACGTTGCCAGCCGGGTAGTGTTTATATTATAATTACGCCTTCCGTGCTCAATTATTTTTCAGAAAAGGATATGCCCATGAAGTCCCTATTTACAATATGTGCCTCGGTGCTGGTCGGCACGGTACTCACTGCAACTTCGTTAGCCGCCTTGGCAGCTGATGCGCCATCAGTCAGCTCACCCAGCAGCCGCTACCCGTATACCGGCAAAGTAATGGAAGCAACAGATGTGATGGATATGTATACCTATATCCAGGTTACTGGCAAGACCGATAAAGATAAACCGGTCTGGCTTGCGGCTACAAAAACCAAAGTCGCTAAAGGCGACACCATCCGCTATGGCGGCGGTGCAGTAATGTCCAATTACTTTAGTAAGGCATTAAACAAAACATTTGAAGAAATTATCTTTGTTGATAAGGTCGAACTGGTCAAGTAAAGAAAAATAAATTGATTGTAAGCGGTAGTGAGAATAAGGGCAGGTAACCCCCGTCCTTATTTTTTGGGGAATGGGAATGGGTTAAAGTCCTGCCAAATATTCCGACACCGCATCAATTTCCACGTCAGTCATTTTTTTGGCAATATCACCCATCATACCGGCCGGATCGTTGCTGCGCACACCACTGCGAAACTCATTCAGTTGCTTGACCAGATAATCCTTGTGTTGACCACCGATAACCGGAAATACCGAGTTGGTGGGGGATTTCCCCTTTCCGTTTTCACCATGGCAGTTAATACAGCCATAGAGATTTGTGGCGGGGTTGCCATTCACATATAAATATTTTCCGGGGAATGAGTCTGCCGGACTGTCGCTACGCATTGACTTTTGACTGGCAAAATAAGCAGCAATGTCGGCCAGATCCTGTTTCTCGGTCACCGTGTCGGCCATTCCCTCCATGGTGTCATCCTTGCGTGTTCTGGCCTGAAAATCGGAAACCTGCTTTCTGATGTATCCGGCAAATTGTCCGGCTAGCCGTGGGAACATAGAGGCGTCGCTCATGCCAACTTCGCCATGACAACCCTGGCAAAGCGCGGACTTGTCTTTGCCGGCAACGGGATCCCCGGTCAGGGTGGCTGCGTTCGCCGCCGTGATAAATAATATGGCCGAAGTACAGGCAGCTATATTGATTAGCTTGCACATATATTTTCCTTTGAATTCATGATCGGAAGTAACTGCACATTGTTATCATAAATGCGCGTCCCGTCAATTTTTTCTGCGGGTTTACTTTGCGGAGCTATGTTTCCAGCTAAGAGCCGATATAATCCTAGAAACCGTAGTTGACCGCTTCCTTAGGGCCGCAACAAAATGAATAGAAAGGAAATCATGACACTATTTCCGCTCACCTTTTGGGTTAAGTCGCTACAGGGCAATTGGCACATTTATTTGCCTGCCCAGCTGCG
>JANPNS010000048.1:0-2929 GCA_031427575.1 Gallionellaceae bacterium | reverse complement strand
ATCGGGTTGAGCTTGAATTTCCTTGGCCAAGGCGATCAGGCGATTGGTCTCGCCACTCATCGCGGAAACGACCACCACTACTTGGTGCCCCTGTGCCTTGTACTTCGCCACGCGGCGCGCCACGCTCTTGATGCGCTCCGGGCTGCCCACCGAAGTGCCGCCGTATTTTTGAACTATTAGTGCCACAACTTTTCTATGCCTGACTTAAAAAGTAAGCGCGATTCTAGCGCAAAAAGCCGGTAGCGGGTAGCGGGTAGCTGGTAGCAAAACCCGCTTGGCTACCCGCTACAAGCTACAAGCTATAATGCTATCACCATGACCAACATCGCCCCACGACCCTACCCCGCCGCCACTGCGCAACAGCTTACCGATACGGGCATAGCACCGGTGCTGGCGCGAATTTTCGCGGCACGCGGCATTCGGGATGTGGCGCAGTTGGATACCAGCCTGCAACGTCTGCTGCCCTTCACGCTACTCAAAAACGCGCAGGAAATGGCGCGCATATTGGCCGTTGCCATCGCCGCCAAACGCCGGCTGCTGATCGTGGCCGACTACGATGCCGATGGTGCAACTGCCTGTGCGGTGGGGCTGCGCGGCCTGCGTGCATTCGGCGCGCAAGTGGATTTCATCGTGCCCAACCGTTTTGAATACGGCTACGGCTTGACGCCGGAGATCGTGCGCTTGGCCGCGCAATCCACTCCGGATATTTTGATCACCGTGGACAACGGCATCGCCAGTGTGGAAGGGGTAGCCGAAGCGAATCGCCTGGGCATGCAGGTGCTGGTCACCGACCACCACCTGCCCGGCGATGCCTTGCCGGATGCGCTGTGCATCGTTAACCCCAACCAGCCGGGCTGCGAATTTCCCAGCAAGAATCTGGCGGGTGTGGGCGTGATGTTTTATGTGCTGCTGGCATTGCGGGCGGAGCTGCGTACCAGAGGACAGATGACAGAGGACAGAGGACGGAAACTCGTCGAACTGCTCGACTTGGTGGCGCTGGGTACGGTGGCAGACGTGGTGAAGCTGGATGAAAATAATCGCATTCTGGTGCAGCAGGGTTTGCAGCGCATCCGCGCGGGACGGTCGTGCGCTGGCATTCAGGCCTTGTTGCAAGTCGCAAAAAAAGATGCGGCGCAAGCTTCGGCTTATGAATTGGGCTTTGTTGTCGGCCCACGTTTAAATGCCGCTGGTCGGCTGGAGGACATGAGCCTGGGCATTGCCTGCTTGCTTAGCGATGACGCTGCCGAGGCGGCGCAGCTTGCGGCAAAACTGGATGCACTCAACCGCCAGCGGCGCAGTATAGAAGCCGACATGCAGCAGGCCGCGCTGGCTGCGCTGGAACATATCAGTCCCGGCAACAGCGGCAGCCTCGCGCTGTTTGACGAGACCTGGCATCAGGGCGTCATCGGCATTCTCGCCTCGCGCCTGAAGGATCGCTATCATCGCCCGGTCATCGCTTTCGCGCGCGCGCAGAACGGCGAAATAAAAGGCTCTGGCCGCAGCATCCACGGCCTGCATTTGCGCGATGCGCTTGATCTGGTAGCAAAGCGTCATCCCCACCTGCTACAGAAATTCGGTGGCCATGCCATGGCGGCAGGGCTTAGCCTGCGCGAAGAACATTTCGATGAATTCAAGGCAGCTTTTGAAAGCGTGGCACAAAGCCTGCTCTCCCCCGCCGATCTCACCCTGATTATTGAAACAGACGGATCACTCGCGCCGTCCGAGTTTTCGTTGGATATTGCCCGCAGCCTGGAACAGCAAGTATGGGGACAAGGTTTCCCGCAACCGTTATTTGAAGGCAGGTTCACCGTGCAAAACCAGCGCGTGGTCGGCGAAAAACACCTCAAGCTAAAACTCGCCACGCTCAGCGCAAACTACGATGCCATCCACTTTTTTTCCACCGACCCCATGCCCTCAACTATAAGTGCCGTGTACAGCCTTGCCGTCAATGAATTTAACGGTAATGTCAGCCTGCAATTGATAGTCCGTCACTGGCAGGAAGACGGCGAGGGTCAGGTATAATTGCCGCCTTTTCCGCACACGCCAATTTTTTCAGCACAAGGACATCATGGAAGCCGAACAACTCAACGCCCTCACTAACCAGACGCAGGATTTGCGCGCGCGCACCGCCGAATTACGGGGGTATCTTTGACTTCGATGGCAAGCAGGAACGCCTGGCAGAAGTCGTAATTCTGGCCGAAGACCCTGCCATCTGGCAGGACAGCAAACGCTCGCAGGAACTGGGGCGCGAGCGCAAGATGCTGGAAGGCATCGTGCTCACCCTGAGCCAGCTCAATCAGAATCTAAACGATGCCGCCGAACTGTATGACATGGCGCTGGCGGAAAATGACGATGACAGCCTCAACGGCATCGCGCAGGATTTGCAGCGCATGGAAAAGCAAGTGGCCGACCTGGAATTCCGCCGCATGTTCTCGCAGCCTATGGATGCCAACAACTGCTTTGTCGATATTCAGTCCGGCTCTGGTGGCACAGAGGCGCAGGACTGGGCATCCATGCTGCTGCGCATGTATCTGCGCTACTGCGAAAAGAAAGGGTTCGGCGTGGAAGTGCTGGAACAATCCGATGGCGAAGTGGCGGGCATCAAAGGCGCATCGCTCAAGGTCACCGGCGACTATGCCTACGGCCATCTGCGCACCGAAACCGGGGTGCACCGGCTGGTGCGCAAGTCTCCATTCGATTCCGGCAACCGCCGCCACACCTCGTTCTCCAGCGTGTTCGTCTATCCCGAAGTGGATGAATCGATCGAAGTGGAAATCAACCCGTCCGACCTGCGCATCGACACCTACCGCGCTTCGGGCGCGGGCGGACAGCACATCAACAAAACCGATTCCGCAGTGCGTATCACCCACGGCCCCACTGGCATTGTGGTGCAGTGCCAAAGCGACCGCTCGCAACACCGCAACCGCGC
>JANPNS010000047.1:0-3633 GCA_031427575.1 Gallionellaceae bacterium | reverse complement strand
CCGCGCCGCCACTTGTCCAGATGATAGGCCACGTCCGGCACAAAATAAGTGTAGCTGCCATCGCTCTTGCGCATGACCCTATCCTTGTCGTCGCCGAAAGCGGTGGTGCGCAACCACAGCGCATCGTCCTGCTGGTAAGTGTGGCCGCTGGCAATCAGCTTGTTGACCACTTCCTCCACCTTGCCGTCGGTGTACAGCGCCGACTCCAGCGCGAACACGTCGAACTCCACCTCGAAGGCGCGCATGTCGAGGTCCTGCTCGCGGCGCAGATAGGCCACCGCGAAATGGCGTATCGCCTCGGCATCGTTCACATCGCCGGATGCCTTCACATGCTGGTCATCCGCCTCCACCGACTCTTCCGCCAAATACGCCTGCGCGATATCCGCAATGTAATCGCCGCGATAGCCTGCCTCCGGCCAGCTTGGATCATCCGGTGTAATGCCCAGGCAGCGCAATTGCACCGAATGGGTCAGGTTATCAATCTGCACCCCGGCATCGTTGTAATAAAATTCGCGCGTGACATTCCAGCCCGCCGCATGCAGCACATTGCACAAACAATCGCCCACCGCCGCCCCGCGCCCGTGGCCGACATGCAACGGCCCGGTCGGATTGGCCGAAACAAACTCCACCCCCACCTTGCGTCCCGCACCGATATGAATGTGCCCATAGCCCGCGCCCGCCTGCAACACCCCGCGCACCACGTTCTGTTTCGCGGCAGTGGTGATGAATACGTTGATGAAACCCGCGCCTGCAATTTCCAGCTTCTCGATCACATCGGACTGCGGCAAGGCCGCAATCAACGCCTGCGCAATGTCGCGCGGCGATTTGCGCAGCGGCTTGGCCAACTGCATTGCCAAATTGCAGGAGTAATCGCCATGCGCAGCCTGCTTGGGACGCTCAATCAGGATAGTCGCGCTGGCCTGTTCGGGCGCGACCTCGCGCAAGGCCTGAGCGAATAATTCGGATAAATGGAATTTGAAATTTAATACAACAGACATGAACCGGCACCAGTAATCGTAAAATTCGCGCAGCGATTCGTTTGCCCCCTCTCCCTCCGGGGGAGGGTTGGGGTGGGGGAAACGGGCATAGCGAATTTATTATCAGGGCTGGCATCATCTCCACGCCCGTTAGAGAGGCGTGGATTATATCACTTGGGTACTGTTGAGATGTTTATGAACAAGCTAACAAATCAGGTGGGAGAGTATTTATGAGCGTCTGCATTGCAAACACAAAGCAGCCGTTCGTCAATTTACAAATTTGTTAATCCGCCGTAGGCAATCGTATCGTTACTGCCCCAACTTTTCATCGCGCACCACTAGAAACTTTCGTCTATGCGCATCCTCCATTAGCGATTCAATACATAGTACCGGAGTCGAGTTGTTTTCTAAGCCGCCTTCCGCCCCAGCCCCTCCGCCACATAGGCCAACACCAATGTATTCAGGCTGACGCCCTCAGCCTTGGCACGCTCGGCCAGTTTAGCGTGAACGGATTTTGGCATGCGGGTAACGAACTTGCCGGATACTTCCGGCACAGTGTCGGGGCGATAGAACGGAGCGGGAATCTCTTTGCCTGCATCCTTGCGCGCGGACATCCATGTCTTGAATGCATCCTTGCCGTTGGCGACTGCCTCGGCTTCGGTCTGCCCATCCGACATGCAGCCGGGAAGATCAGGGAAGGTGATCAGGAATCCGCCGCCATCTTCCTTCTGAAGTTGGCTGATGACATGGGAATAGGCCTCAAATGGATAGGGCGGTTTGATATTTCTGATTTTTTTGACGGGCGCAGTGGTCATTTCTTTAACTCAAATAATCCGTCGAAAAATTCAACATGTGCCCCCTCGCTGCGCTCCCCCCCTTTGTAAAAGGGGGATTGAGGGGGATTTAGATATTCGTGCGACATTCAAATCCCCCCCGCCCCCCTTTTTCAAAGGGGGGATGCTCCGTTATACCCCAATTTACTTCTATATGAACAATTCGGGTTTAATTCATTCACAGCATCCATCGGCAATAAAAACTGGCGGATGCATTCGGATTTGATGGGACGATGCCCGATCAAATCACCCTCTTTATTAATCCGCCGCCGGCAGCCGTATCGTATATTGCCCCGACTTCTCGTCGCGCACCACGGTCAGCAGCTTGTGCTTGTGCGCGTCTTCGACCAGTTCCTTGAACGAGCGATAGCCGTAGTACGATTCGGCAAACCCCGGTTTGCGCCGCTGCATGGTGGTCTTGACCAGCGAGCCCCAGATTTTTTCATCCGAGCCGCGCTCGGCGATCAATGCCTCGACGGTCTCGACGATGAAATCGAGGGCCTCCTGGCGTTTGTCATCTTCACTCTTTGCGGACGACGGTTTGGTCTTGCCTGTTGTGGTTTTCACCGGTGTTTTTTTCTCGCTGCGCTTTTGCTTGGCTTCCTGCGCGCGCACCAGGTCATCGTAATAAATAAACTCGTCGCAGTTGGCGCGCAGCAAATCCGAGGTTGAATCCTTCACACCGATGCCAATCACGTATTTGTTGTTCTCGCGCAGCTTGGAAACCAGCGGTGAGAAATCCGAGTCGCCGCTGATGATGACGAAGGTATCCACATGGGCTTTGGTGTAGCAGAGGTCTAGTGCATCTACTACCAGGCGAATGTCGGCTGAATTTTTGCCCGACTGGCGTACATGCGGAATTTCTATTAGCTCAAAGGCTGCTTCGTGCATGGTGGCCTTGAATTCCTTGTAGCGATCCCAGTCGCAATAGGCTTTCTTGACCACGATGCTGCCCTTGAGCAGCAATCGCTCCAGCACTTTCTTGATGTCGAACTGCGCGTACTTGGCATCGCGCACGCCCAGCGCCACGTTCTCGAAATCGCAGAACAAGGCCATGTTGGTTATTTCAGGTTGAGCTGCCATTTGTGCCCCCTATTTATTGCCTAAAACAAGCGTTGCCCGGATTCCATTGCATTCCGTCCGGGCCACGCTTATTTTCAACTCCCTCTTTCAATCTTTACTTTCAATCCTTGGATGGATTGATATGCCGCCGATCCGGCGTTTCGTCACCGGGGTAAGGAAAACGCACGTGACCGTAGCGTATCAAAAACACCGCCATTGTCAGCAGCAAAATTGAGGCGGCTACCGCGAGCATGAGCCAACCGTCCATTGCTTTCATATCCAGAATCAGGTAACGAGCCAGCGCGACCATGGCGATGTAAAGCGGGAAACGTACCGGCAATTTGCCAGTGTGATAATACAACCCCACCATCGCCAGTACTTCCAGGTATAGAAAGAGCAGAAGCAGGTCGGCCAAGGTTACCTGCATGGCTCGCACCATCGTTAAGGTTTCGTTTCCCATGGCAAATACCGTGGCAATGGCGATGACTAACAGGCCAATGTTCTCAACCAGAGCGAGAAGGCTCCGGTTGAATTCTTTAATATTATGTATTTTCAATCTCACCTCCGGGAATTCTCAATAATTATATTGCGAAATATTACCCTTATTATCTGCCAAAAACTAAAGGGCGCCTCTAAAAATTCAAAATCCTAAGCGAGACAAGGCGCGAGCAAAAAATTGCGACGCCGCATATGTATGATATGTAAGGAGTAATTTTTTGTGAGCAACGCAGTATCGCGACGGAGTTTGGATTTTTAGAGGT
>JANPNS010000046.1:0-2504 GCA_031427575.1 Gallionellaceae bacterium | reverse complement strand
AATAATGGTATAAGCGCCTACCGCTACACTATCAGCCAACCTGGCGTCAGGATGTATGAGCGCCGTGGGATGGCGCATTACAAGTTCCGCATGGTACACAGTACTTCAGCCTCAGCCACTACCTGGCCATCCACTTCTGCGATGCAGGCAAATTTCCACAGGCCGCGCAGGGTGCGTATAATCGCAACCTTCAAAATCAGCTGATCTCCGGCACTGACCGGTTTTTTAAACCGTGCATGATCAATCCCGACGAAGTAATAAATCGACTTGTCGTCCGATTTTGTGCCAGTGGTCTTGAATGCCAAAATGGCCGATGCCTGCGCCAGAGCCTCGACCACCAATACGCCCGGCATCACCGGATGGTGCGGGAAATGGCCAACGAAAAAAGGTTCGTTGATGCTGACGTTTTTCAGCGCCACAATTTCCTTGCCCGGTTCACAGGACAGCACCCGATCGATTAGCAGAAAAGGATATCGGTGCGGCAAGTAGTGCATAACTTCATGGATGTCCATCTGCGTGCTCATCAGTCTTTCCTTTTCAAACCTTCGATTTCTTGTTGTAGTGTTTTAACTTTAGCAGCGAGTTCATCCAGATGTCGCACCTGGGCAGCATTTTTTCGCCATTCCTGGTTGGAACTGAAGGGAAAAATTCCGGTATATATGCCGGCTTCGCGTATCGATTTTCCTATCATGGTAAAAGATGAAATTTCCACATTATCCGCTATTTGTATATGCCCCAGAATGCCCGTGCAGCCACCAATTCGGCAGTGGTGGCCAATGGTGGCGCTGCCGGCAATGGCAACACAGGCTGCGATCGCGGTATACGCACCGATATGCACGTTGTGCCCGACCTGAATCTGGTTGTCCAGTTTAACGCCATCCTCAATCACCGTATCGTCCAGTGCGCCGCGATCAATCGTGGTATTCGCACCTATCTCCACATCGTCGCCGATGACTACCCGGCCTATCTGCGGAATTTTCAGCCAGCGGCCTTCGTCCATGGCAATGCCAAAACCGTCCGCACCGATCACCACACCCGAATGCGCGATCAACCTGTTGCCCAGCACACAATCGTGGTACACCACCACACGCGGATAAAGATGGGCGTTATCACCTATGGATGTCCCGTCACCAATATTGCAGCCCGCCATAATGATGCTGTGCGCGCCTATCTTGACAGCCGCACCGATCGACACATGGGGGCCAATATGAGCGGTCGGGGCTATCTGCGCACCCTTGCCTATCACCGCACTGGGATGCACGCCAGGCTCATCTTGCATTGACGGATTCAGGAATGCGGAAACCTTGGCAAAGTAGGCATAAGGGTTATCGCTCACAATGCGCGGCAATTTTGTTGCCCCGGCATCTGCCTCCCCCACAATGACTGCTCCGGCGTTTGTGCTTGCCAGCTGCGCGCGATATTTGCTGCTCGCCAGAAAAGCGAGTTGCCCGGCTCGTGCGCTTTGCAGCGTCGCTACTTGATTAACCGTGGCGTCGGCATCACCCAGCACGCAACCACCGAAACGCGCTGCAATGTCGGCTAAACGGTAAGCAGTCCTCTTCATTCAGATGAGTCGTTTCATTCAAGTTGAACGATTTATTTTTCGGCTGCCATGTATTTAAGCACTTTTTCGGTGATGTCGATACTTGGATTACGGTACACCGCCTCTTGCAGTACCAGGTCATATTTTTCATTCTCCGCGATTGCCTGAATCGCCTTGTTGGCGTGTTCCAGCACCACTGTCAATTCCTCATTCTGGCGCAGGTTCAAATCTTCGCTGAATTCGCGCTGGGTGCGTTGCAGACTCACGTTCAGATTGGCCAGCTCGCGTTCCTTATTGCGCCGTTCGGCATCGGGCAGGGTCACGCCTTCTTTTTCCAGCAGAGCCTGGAGATCTTTTATCTGCTTGCCGAGCTTCTTGATTTCCTGGTCACGTGTGGCAAATTCCTTTTTAAGTTTTTCCCCTGCTTTTACAGCTGGGACTGATTCGCGCATAATCATCTCAAGATTCACCACGCCCACCCGAAAGTCCTCGGCCACCGCCTGGGTGCTCGCGATCAACTGGACACTGGCGACCATCAGCAAAAATGGCATGCATTTCACAATCCGGGTTGCCAGTGACAGGCTTGCCCATTTTTTGATTTTCAATTTTCGCTCCTTACAGAAATTAAAATATCGTACCCAACGTAATCTGGATCCTTTGTAACTTGTCACCAAGCTTCTCGTGTAGCGGCACACCATAACTTATCTTGAGCGGGCCGACCGGTGATATCCAGGCGATGGCCAGGCCGGTAGAATAACGCATGCCAGCCGTTCCTGTCAGGTCTTCTTTGCCATACACTGCGCCCGCATCGATAAAGGCGCTCATGCGCACCGATTTTTCCTCGGCCATACCAAACATGGGGAACAGCAATTCAGCGTTGCCGATAATGCGTTTATTGCCACCCAGAGAATTATTAAAACTATCCCGCGGCCCTAAAGAACTTGAATCGTAACCTCGAACT
>JANPNS010000045.1:0-7976 GCA_031427575.1 Gallionellaceae bacterium | reverse complement strand
GTGTTGCAGGATGACAAGCTGGTCGGCGCGGTCATGTACGGCGACACCACCGATGGCTCGTGGTATTTCCAGATGATACGCGACGGCAAGAACGTCGCCGAAATCCGCGATCACCTGCTGTTCGGCCAATCACATCTGGGCAATAGCGGACATCTCGGCCAGAGCAGCGCGGCGAGCATGCCGGACACGATGGAGGTGTGCGGCTGCAATGGCGTGTGCAAGGGCGTGATCGTCAAGGCCATCAAAGAAAAGGGTTTGTTCACGCTGGAAGATGTGCGCAAGCACACCAAGGCTTCCGCTTCGTGCGGCTCCTGCACCGGTCTGGTCGAGCAATTGCTGGCCTCGACCGTGGGCGGCGCTTATACCCCGGCACTGAATATGACCAAGACGATGTGCGGCTGCACCGAACTGACCCACGAACAAGTGCGCCAGGCGATTACCGAGCAAAATCTGATCAGCATTCCACAGGCCATGCAGACACTGAAGTGGAGCACGCCGAATGGCTGCGCCAGTTGCCGCCCGGGGCTTAATTACTACGTGCTGTGCGCCCATCCGCGCCTGGCCAAGGACGATCCGCAATCGCGCTTCATCAACGAACGGGCGCACGCCAACATCCAGAAGGATGGCACATTTTCGGTGATCCCACGCATGTTCGGCGGGCACACTACAGCCAAGGATTTGCGGCGCATCGCCGATGTGGTGGATAAATACCATATCCCTACCGTCAAGGTGACCGGTGGGCAGCGCATCGACCTGCTGGGCGTCAAGAAAGAAGATTTGCCCAAGGTCTGGGAAGATCTCGACATGCCGTCCGGTCATGCTTACGCCAAGGCGCTGCGCACTGTTAAGACCTGCGTGGGCAGCGAGTGGTGCCGCTTTGGCGTGCAGGATTCCACGCAGATGGGTATCGACCTGGAGAAACAGTTGTGGAAAATGTATGCACCGCACAAGGTCAAGATTGCCGTCTCCGGCTGCCCACGCAATTGTGCCGAATCCGGCATCAAGGATGTCGGCATAATCGGTGTCGAATCCGGCTGGGAAATTTATGTGGCGGGCAACGGCGGCATCAAGACTGTGGTCGCGCAGTTCCTGGTCAAGGTCAAAACGCACGACGAAGTGATGGAATACGCAGGTGCCTTCCTGCAACTCTACCGCGAGCAGGCGCGCTACCTCGACCGCACCGTTCATTACGTGGAGCGGGTTGGCCTGGATTACGTCAAGCAGCAGGTGGTGGAGGATGCGGCGAACCGCAAGGCGATGTACGAGCGCCTGCTGTATGCGTTACAGGACGAAAAAGATCCCTGGGCGAAAGACAATGTGAATCAGCGCGAATTTGAGGCGCTTGAGCTTTAGCAGACAACCATAGAAAAGAGAGTCGTCATGAAAAACTGGACCAAAGTTGCTGGCCTGAATGACATTCCGCCGCTAGGTAGCCGCGTGGTGCATACTGCTCATGGAGAAATTGCCTTGTTCCGCACTGCGGAAGGCGAAGTATTTGCGCTACGCGACAAATGCCCGCATAAGGGCGGGCCGCTGTCGCAAGGTATAGTATTCGGAAAAAAAGTGGCCTGCCCGCTGCATGGCTGGAACATCAACCTGGAAGACGGCAATGCGGTGGCGCCTGATGTGGGCTGTGCGCGTCCCTATCCGGTTAAAGTGGAAGGCGAGACAGTGTATCTGTCGTTGATGGAAGTTCAAACGGAGGTGGCTTGATTGCTTAACCAAAATAATTCATTAGACACAATGTCCTGCCCCCTCGCAGGCTCTCCCCCATGCAGGGGGAGGGATAGGGCGGGGGTAGAAACTCAGTTTCTCCACTGCTCTGCCCCCATCCCAACCTTCCCCCTGCATGGGGGAAGGAACGTTCCTGGTACTAATGAGCAATCTGGATTAATCCCCACTCGTGATTTGCCGTGCTTTGCGCTAGTATTAATCGTTGCCATAACCGGGGCTGCAAGCTTTCCATGAAGACAGACGTTAACAGGCCGCTATTATTGCAGGACGGGTTAGGCAGGAAAATTTCCTACCTGCGCCTGTCGGTGACGGATCGCTGCGATTTCCGTTGTACCTATTGCATGGCGGAAAAAATGGTTTTTTTGCCACGCGCGGATATTTTGTCGCTGGAAGAATGCCTGTTGGTTGCCCGGACATTTGTCGCCTTAGGCGTCAACAAAATACGCCTGACCGGCGGCGAGCCATTGGTCAGAAAAGATTTTTCGTGGCTGGCTGAACATATACGTGAGCTGGACGGCTTGTGCGAGTTGGCCATTACCACCAACGGCTCGCAACTGGCTCGTTATGCTGCACCGCTGGCACAGGCGGGTGTGGATCGCATCAACATCAGCCTGGACAGCCTCAACCCGGAAATTTTCAAACGCATCACGCGCAGCGGTGATCTGCATCAGGTGCTGGCTGGCGTGGATGCCTCCATAGTTGCTTTCGGTGGCCATCGTATCAAGTTGAATACCGTGATGCTGCGAAATATAAATCACGAAGAATTACCCGCGCTGGTGGAGTTTGCATTGGCGCAGCGCATCAACATCAGCTTTATCGAGCAAATGCCGCTGGGGCTGAGCGGGCATGATTATTCCGGTTCGTACTACAGCAGCAATGAGGCGTTGGCACAACTCAGGCAACATTATGAACTGGTGGCCAGCGTGGAAAGCAGCGGTGGGCCGGCGCGCTATTGGCGCATACCCGGCCACGAAACTCGCATCGGCTTTATCTCGCCGCACTCGCACAATTTTTGCGCCGCTTGCAACCGCATGCGGGTCACGGCGCGTGGTGAATTATTTCCCTGTCTGGGCGACGAAGGCATGGTGGACTTGCTGCCTGCAGTGCGTGCGGGCGATGAATCGGGACTGCGCGATCTGATTATGCAGTCTGTGGCAACCAAGCCGCACGGCCATGAATTCGATTTGACCCAAAGCAAACCGCGAATAATTCGCTTCATGTCACGCACCGGGGGGTGATTCCATTTCTATTTCTATAGCGCAATCTTGTAGGTCGGGTCAAGCGCACAGCGCGGAGCCGACAGCTACGTTGTCGGATCCGCTACGCTAGACCCGACCTACCAAATTATCAATCGATTGATTGAGAGTTCGAATCACATGACTAACGCCATTAGCACAGTCGTCCTTGCCGGAGGAAAAGGTACGCGTATCGGCGGCGACAAGGGCCTGCAACTGCTGCGCGGCAAGGCACTGATCGATTGGGTGTTGGATGTCATCGTCAAACAGAGCGACGAAGTGATGATCAGCGCCAATGCCAATCAAAATGAATATGCAGCGCGCGGTTGCCGGATAATTGCCGATCAGATATCAGATGGGGCAGGGCCGTTGGCCGGATTGCACGCTGCGCTACAAGGTGCACGCCATAATTTGATTGCTTGCGTGCCATGCGACACACCATTCTTGCCTGATGATTTAATTGCCAGCCTGTTGTCCACCATCACCCCAACGACTGAAGCTGTCGTGGCAGTGGTGGAAGGCCAGCGGCAACCCGCGATTGCCTTGTATCACAGAGACGTGCTGCCCAAGCTGGATGCCTACCTTGGCTCAGGTGCGCGCAAGGTCGGCGATTGGCTCAACAAATTGCGGGTAAGCGAAGTGGTGTTTGAGGATGCCGCAGCGTTTACCAATATCAATTCGTGGGATGAATTGGATATGGCCAATCGAGTTTCGCTATAAATCTGCCGAGGAGAAAATACCTTCCCCTCGACAAGTTGAGCACAGATGTCAAGGCACAAAGCCGTCTGTTAACGTCATCAGAAATGCCACAATGGAATCTTCCGCAGCGCTGGTCATCCCCATATTTCCTATGGTCGTATCCATATTGGCTGTGACTTCAGGTGCTGGCCACACACCCGGAACATCGCGAGTGTTATAGAAATGCACCACATCTTTCAACGTCTTCAATACCCCGTTATGCATATAGGGGGCTGTATTTGCAACATTACGCAGGGAAGGGGTTTTAAACTGACCGTTATGAAGCGGATTGCCAGTCGTCTTGCCCAGTCCGATATCCACGACAGTTTGGTCCATCGTACTGAAGGGAAATTCGGTATTTTTGGGCAGACCGATATTGCGATAATTAAAGTCAGTGAATGGCCCCGCTATTTCAAAACCGGATGGCAGGGTATGGCATTGACTACAGAAACCTCTGAAATTAAGGCGGCCTTCAAATTCCAAGGGTGTCAACTGCCCAATATCTCCCTGAATAATGTCAAACTTGGACGTGAATTTATTCAATTCACTGCTCCTTTCAAATGCTGCGATCGCGTCAGCAATAAAATCAAATGCTTTTGGTATCGCGTTACTCTTGCATGACTTGACGCCATACACCTGCTTGAATAAGGCAGCATAGATGCTGGAGCAGACCTTTGTTACAACAGTTTTTATATCCGGGTTATTCATTTCATCCGGATTCAAGAACGGCAGCTTGGCTTGCTCTACCAAATTCAGTGCACGTCCATCCCAGAGTTGCCCACCAGAGGCAACCCCATTAAGGTTTCTAAATTCCGGCGATAAAGAAACATAGGTTATAGTCTGTGCGTTTCTGCGGCCAAATCTCCCCGAAACTACCCCCTCGGAGGTGGGTAAAAATTGATCGGGATCGACAAAGCCGGTAGTGGGCGAATGGCAAGAACCACAGGATTGACCAATGGGCGTGGAGAGATTGGTGTCAAAGAAAATAAACTTACCCAATTCTTCCTTGGGGGTGAGTGCCGCATGACTGGTCAGTGGCAATACGATCATGCTTAAACAAGTCAGCATGGATAACAGATATTTATTGTTCATTTTAGCGCCCCCTATTTCACCATCGTTGAATTTAAAGTTACTTACCATAAGACTTTGCCCTGCGAAAAATGCCAAGCAAGAATAATGCCATAATATCTCAAGAGATAATTATGGAGTTATGGGCACCTCTAAAAATTCAAAATCCTAAGCGAGATAAGGCGCGAATAAAAAATATCGACGCCGCATATATTATGATATGTAAGGAGTAATTTTTTGTGAGCAACGCAGTATCGCGACGGAGTTTGGATTTTTAGAGGAACCCGTAAGTTAACGGCTCTTTTGAGCATCGCATCAACTTGTCGCGTTTCAAACAAGCTCCGGCCTCAGGATTCATATCCCGGTTTCTTCCACCGCCAGGCTACTATTCCTGCGATGGCTATGCCCAGGCCGAGCAGCCATAGCCAGTATTGTTCCAGGAAGCTCTCCTCTTCAATTTCTTTGGCCGGTGGGGTCATGGTTACGCGCGGGCTGGGTTCTGGCCGTGAAACTGCTGGTGCTTCACTTTCCACAATCGGAGCCGGTGCAGGAATGGATGCGGGCACAGCTTTGGGTGGGCTGCGCTTGGTCACTTTTTTCTTCGCCTTCGGCATTACCTGCTGGGGTGCCGATTCCGCAACGATCGCCGGCTGCTCGGCAATAACTATCGGAGCGGGCGCGGCAACAGGCTCAGACTCCGGTGCCGATGGTTCTTCGGCAACCACTGCAACCGGGGCAGGTGCAGCAACAGGAAGCACTTTCGGTTTGGTCGCGCAAGCCGATAAAGCCAAGGCTGAAAGAAACAGGACTACAGGCACGACAACACTGAGCGTTCTTGGCATGGCGTTCTCCCGAGATACGGTTGGTGACATGAGGTCAGGACGGAATCTTCCCACAGTTATCATGGCTCCGCAAACTATTCAGTGCCGATTCAATTTGACGAAAAAAACGCATTCCTTCGTGCGCTGCTCGTACTGCCGTACAATCCTGTCCATGTGCGCCTGACTCTAATAGTGTGCTCAGATATTAGTAAAACAAATGGAATACACAATGAACAACACTCTCAAAATCGGCCTGGTCTCAATCAGCGACCGCGCCAGTAGCGGTGCCTATCAGGATGCCGGCCTGCCGACCTTGCACGATTGGTTCACGCGGGTATTGAGCAGTCCGTGGCAGTCCATCACGCGCCTGATACCGGACGAACAGGCGCTAATTGAAGCGACATTAATTGAGCTGGCCGACCGCGAGGCTTGCCATTTGATATTGACCACCGGCGGCACCGGTCCCGCGCCGCGCGATGTCACACCGGAAGCCACGCTGGCGGTGGCGCACAAGGTGATGCCCGGATTTGGCGAACAAATGCGCACGGTCAGTTTGAAATTCGTTCCCACCGCAATTTTGTCGCGGCAGGTGGGTGTGCTACGCGGCAGTACTTTGATTCTGAACTTGCCGGGGCAGCCGAAAGCTATCAAGGAGACGCTGGACGGAATTTTTGCGGCGGTGCCGTATTGCATAGATTTAATCGGTGGGCCGTACATAGAAACCAATCCTGAAGTTATCACCGCATTTCGGCCCAAATCGGCACAGCGGCCAGCGTAATTGTTTCCCGCCCACACTCCCTTTGCGCGCAACGAGGGGAGTTGAAAATATTCCGCCCGGCCCATATATTTTCTGCTGATTTTTACTACCTTATGGAACTACCGAAAATACCATGGGTCATCTACGTCTGTAATGAATTTTATTAAGGGCGCCTCTAAAAATCCAAACTCCGTCGCGATGCTGCGTTGCTCAATAAATTTTAACGCTGATATATCCAATACAGGTTGCGCGGACTTTCTTTCGCGCCTTGTCTGGCTTAGGATTTTGAATTTTTAGAGGTGCCCTTAACAACAATGAAAACGGACGACATGCTAGAAAATTCCCCCGCACAGATAGCATTTCAAACTTTAAAAAACATATTTCGCAACAAATAATTGGCCAGGAAGTCCTGCTAGACAGGCTGCTGATCGCGCTGCTGGCGGACGGGCACCTGCAGTTCGAGGGCGCGCCGGGACTGGCCAAGACGCACGCCATCAAGGTGCTGAGTGAAGGCATAGAGGGTAATTTCCACCGCGTTCAGTTTACATCCGACCTGTTGCCATCCGAAATGATAGGAATTCAATAACTTGAGAACTATAAGTCGGACATGCGGTTCTATCGCATTTCGTTAAGACTCATTTCTGGATTGGAAAATACTGGCGAGGCTCATCACAGGGGATGATCCGTTTTATTGTTGTGTTCAGAACCTTCAGGTGTTACCAGTCACTGCCGGGATTGCCAGTGGCCTGAGCGCCCGCCCTGTTTTTCCAGTAGACGTATATCAGTCAGTGTCATGCCGCGATCAACCGCCTTGCACATGTCATAAATGGTGAGCAGAGCCACGCTGACTGCGGTCAGCGCTTCCATTTCCACGCCGGTACGGCCGAACGTTGCGGCCGTGACTACACATTCCACAGCGGTATTTTTCTGGTCAAGATTGAATTCCACCGTGACCTGGGTCAGATAGAGCGGGTGACACAAGGGAATCAATTCGGCGGTGCGCTTGCTGGCCTGTATCGCGGCAATGCGCGCCACGCCCAGCACGTCGCCCTTGCCGGCAGTGCCGGAGGAGATAATCTGTAGCGTAGTCGCTTGCATACGGATGCGGCCCGATGCGCGTGCGATTCGTTTGGTTTCGCTCTTTTCGGCTACATCCACCATGTGGGCTTGGCCATTCTGGTCGAAGTGAGTTAGCGAATTTGACATTCTTTTCTCCATATTCCAATTTGAGTTACAAATGACAATAATTCTGTAGGGTGCGTTTACGCACCAGTTGGTAATGGTGCACCAAAGGTAGGCAATCCGCATCCAACCAGAGCTTGTACCAAAGGCAGGCAATCCACTGGTGAAACAACTAGCCATTCCACTAGGTTGTCAAAAAACGACAACCAAGTGGCTGGTTATGTCCAGCAAGCTGGACGTGGAGTTGACACCGTAAACGCACCCTACATTATTTTTGATTGTGCCAGCGCTGCGCGCGCTGGGTATCCGAGTCTCGTGTTTCCAGCCAATGTGCGCCTGCGCGGGTTTGTTCACGCTTCCAGAACGGGGCCGCCCGCGCGGGCGAAGCCGGGAGAAAGCCCAGCATCGAGGCGCTGTTTCACGCGTGGCTGCTGACCTTGC
>JANPNS010000044.1:0-4467 GCA_031427575.1 Gallionellaceae bacterium | reverse complement strand
ATTTCCGATAAAAAGGAGCACAAGGCGGCAAGTCCGAAAAGCTTTTGGCCGGGCACCCGGATGAGGCGACGAAGACAGCACACCTAGTGCGGCTAGGAGCCGAAGACGCAGCCAACGCAGTGATCGTTTTTATCGGGAATTTGAATTACATGCGCTTCTTGTGCAAAGCATTGGAGTTGCGTTTCTAAACAAAGAATGAGTCTGGCTGAGCTAGCCCGGCTTACCCGCAGAGGCGATACCCGATATCTTGCCGAGCACTTCAGTCAATTTACGATTTTTGGCTTGCAGTGCAACACCTGACAGCCAGAGAACGCAGTGGTTACAGTCAGACATCCGGTGAAGCCGGGGCTATAGTTGCGCGTTGTCCTAAGGCTGTACGTTGACTGTTTCTGGCGGTTGATTACCGCCTGCGGGCGATAGCGTCGAGGTGTCACCCTTGGTCAACGGCTCAGCAAGCGGAGCAACGGTTGGGGCTACGGGCGGAATCGAGGCTGATAGCTTGGGAGGCTGTTGCATGGCCGCTTGATTCCTCGACGAGTTGTTGCTCGTGGCAAGCGGCGCCGTCAGCGGCTTGCTTGCTCTCAATGGTTGGGCCGTAACTGGCTGCGCAGCCTTTTGCCCGGTGGTTGTCAAACCGGGTGCTAGTTGCGGAGCGCCCTTCGCGCTGGTCACCAGACTGGTGATTCCTGTTTGCGGTGGCGTTCCCGATTTACTCCCCACTGCAGCCGGGGTGAGGGTGATGTTTTCGGGTTGGAAAACTGGTGCACTTACCCGTATCCTTTCACTTAAGGAGAGTGGCGGGGGCGCGCTCAGCATTCGTTGGTAGGCGATCCACCCCTGCCAGACTGTGGCAGCAATCGCCATCACCACGAGCGCCGACAACAACCATGCGCGGCGTTTTTTGTCCTGTTCCCGGATTACGCTAACCCTAACCCTGCCGAAAATCGTTTGGGTGATTTTCGCCTCGCCGATGTCTGTCCAAATGCTCGCTCTAGGCCGTGAGTTGCTTGCCCGAAAATAACGGTCAGAAATGGTGAAATACCGTAAGGGCGCAATGCAACAAAGTCAGGCAATCCACTACGCAGCAAGCTGCGTGTGGAATTGACACAATCGCGCCCCTGCCGAGCACATTATTTAATTTCGCTCGCAGCAAAATCTTTCATAGTGACGCCAACGTTCTTTTTGGCGTCCGACAGATAAGACTTATATAGCGCATCGCCGGTAAGCTGGCGCAATTTCTGCTGAAATTCTGCGCGGCTTTTGCCATCGACATCAGCAACATCCTTGACTTCATCCAGCCGCGCCAGCATATAGCCCCCTTGCGGATTTTCGACACCGGTATAGGCCGGGAGCTTGCTTGCATTTACCTGGAATACCTGACGGGTCAAATCATTGTTCAGTCCGGGATGTTTCAAGCGCGTGGCAGTCACGGGTGCTTTCCATGCTACATTTACTTTCTCACCACGCTGCAATTGCTCCAGTAACATCTTGCCCTGCAGGGTCGCGAGCTCGATAGCTTGCTGGTGCTGCAATTTCTGACGAATGCTGTCACCCACTTCTGCCAGCGACCGCGTGCTAGCCGGCCTATGATCCAGCAATCGTGCCGCGAGCAGCGTATTGGGCGCAATTTCGACGGCAGCGCTGTTGCGCTTGTTCTTCAACACATCCTCAACAAACACCGCTTGCAATGCCTTAGCAGTCCACGGCGCGGCTTCTGGCTGGTTTTTATTCAACCAAGCGCTCTGCTGCAACGGCATTTTTACCATCTCAGCTGCTGGCTTGAGGGGTGTCGCTCTGCTCATACACCATTTCGCTGAATTTTTCCGCCAGCTCGGCAAACTTATCATTCGCTTTTTGCAGTTTCACACGCTGCGCGATTGTGTTTCTCACCTCGTCCAGCGGTGAAACTTTCGCGGGTGCCACAGCCAGTAGTTTTATTATGTGATAACCAAAATCAGACAGCACCAAGCCGCTAATGTCGCCTACCTTGAGACTGAATACCACTTCCTCAAACGGCTTGACCATCATGCCGCGACCAAACATGCCAAGGTCACCGCCATTAGCGGCGGAGCCTGGATCCTGCGAGTACTGCCTGGCCAGATCGGCAAATTTAGCCGACGGCTGCTTAACCAGCTGCAATACCTGCTCGGCTTTGGCCTTGGCCGCCTGCTTGTCAGCACCTGATGCCTGCGGCGTAACGGAAATTAGTATGTGTGTTGCTTGGCGTTGCTCCTGTGTTCCAAATTCCGGCTGGTGCTCTTCATAATATCTTTTTATTTCAGCCTCATCGGCAATCACCTGTGATTGCAGTGCTTCGGCTGAGAGGGTCACATACTCCACCCGCACCTGCTCATCCGTCTGGAACTCTTTCTGGTTCAAATCGTAATAACTCTTCACCGCAGCATCATCTACCTTTACCTGCGCGAGGAAAGGATCAAGTTCGATTTGCGCCACAGCAATCACACGCTGTTGTTCACTCAGACGTACCATACTATCCGCAGTCAGCCGCGATGCATAGCCATTTTGCAAGTAAGCATCCGTCATCTGCCGCATGCGCAACTGTTCCACCACATTCGCCTCAAATGCCAGAACCGATCTGTTCTGGCCGCGCAATACAGACTCGAAAAGCTTTTTGTCGAATTTCCCTTCGGCTGTCTGAAACTCCTTAATGCCGATGATAGCCTGCGCCAGATAATTATCATTGACCGCCAATCCGGCAGTACGCCCTTGCGCCATTAACAAATGTTGGTCAACCAAATTTTCCAGGATTGCGCGTTTCTGCTCAGGCCTATCAAACATCGCTGGATCGTAGGCGGTGCCCATCGCTTCGCGCATGCTGTCCTGCTGCTGGCGCAATTCCTGGTCAAATTCCTGCTGGCTGATTATTTCACCGCCCACCGTGGCCAGCGATTCGCCGTCACCGGACTGGTTGAAGGAATCCATGCCAAAAAACGCGAACGGCAGAATAATAAGCGCCAACACAATTTGTACAAACCGTCTTTTCTTATGCACGAAGTTGAACATAGCAAACTACCCGATTAATTTTTTAATCAACATGAAAAAAAGGCGAACTCGCGTTCGCCTTGATCTGGCGGAGTGGACGGGACTCGAACCCGCGACCCCCGGCGTGACAGGCCGGTATTCTAACCAACTGAACTACCACTCCATTAATCCTAAACAGCTGGTGGGTGCTGAGGGGTTCGAACCCCCGACATTCGCCTTGTAAGGGCGACGCTCTACCAGCTGAGCTAAGCACCCAAGCAAGCCGTTCAGTTTACAGCATCTTTCAGGCCTTTGCCAGCGCGGAATTTTGGAACTTTCGCTGCCTTGATTTTAATTGTCGCGCCAGTGCGGGGATTACGGCCATTACGTGCGGCGCGTTTGCCCACATAAAATGTGCCAAAGCCAACCAGGGTAATCAGGTCGCCTTTTTTCATAGCCTTTTTTATGGAATCAACGGTTGCATCCAGCGCACGACCGGCCGCAGCCTTGGATACATCGGCAGACTTAGCAATTGCATCGATCAATTCAGATTTGTTCATATATGTATCCCCTTTGTAAGTTGGTTGAAGCTTACAGGAAAACCCTGTAATGGCTTTATATCAAGGGTTTTTGGCTTGGTCAAGCAATTCAAAAACTTTTTTTACTTTTCGCCAAATTTTGGCGTACCCTCGCGCACCGCATCAATGCTTGATTACAGCCGCACCATGTTTCTCTGCAACCACCGGTATCGGGTTTAGTATGGGTCCGGCTTCGGGCAATGGTTCAGGCTTGCGCTCCAGTGCCATTTCCAGCACTTGTTCTATCCACTTAACCGGATGAATTTCCAGCTTGTTTTTTACGTTATCAGGAATCTCCACCAGATCCCTGGTATTCTCTTCCGGAATCAGAACGGTCTTGATACCGCCACGTTGAGCCGCCAACAGCTTCTCCTTCAGCCCTCCTATCGGCAACACCTCACCGCGCAAAGTAATTTCCCCGGTCATCGCCACATCCGCGCGCACTGGAATGCCGGTCAGCGCAGATACCATTGCCGTGCAAATTCCTATGCCCGCACTCGGACCGTCCTTGGGTGTAGCGCCTTCCGGCAGGTGAATATGCAAATCATTTTTTTGGTAAAAATCTTCGGCAATACCCAAGCTCCGTGCGCGGCTACGCACAACGCTCAGCGCGGCCTGAATTGACTCCTTCATCACTTCGCCCAACTTGCCGGTGGGAGTAATAACGCCCTTGCCCGGCAACACTGCGGTTTCGATGGTCAGCAACTCGCCGCCCACTTCGGTCCAAGCCAAACCGGTCACCTGTCCGACCTGGTTAAGTTTTTCCGCGATGCCATAGCTGTAGCGCCGCACTCCCAGATATTTATCCAGGTTGCGTGCATTCACTGTTACCTTGGTATCGCGCCCCTTGAGCAACAATGCTTTCACCACCTTGCGGCAGATTTTAGATAGCTCGCGATCCAATCCA
>JANPNS010000043.1:0-3564 GCA_031427575.1 Gallionellaceae bacterium | reverse complement strand
CATAAGTTGCGTCATAAAACCTTGGATAAAACGCTGCAAGCGCGCTTCCGCACAACCCTCGTGTGCCGCGTTGTCGCATAAGGCATGCAACGGCTCGAAATCAAGCGCTGCGCCAAACAATGCCTCTTTGCTGCTGAAGTGATAATTCACCGCCGCGAGGTTCACTTCGGCGCGGCGGCAAATTTCACGCACCGTCGCGCCCTGAAAGCCCTGTTCGGAAAACACCTCGCGCGCTGCCGCCAGCAAGCGCTCGCGCGTGCTTTCAGGTATGTCGATCTTGGCATTCACTGCATTCAATTTGAAGGGCACCTCTAAAAATCCAAACTTTAGTTCCGGCATAACCTAAAGGTAAGCCTACACAGCAACTTCGTTGTGTCGCGATGCTGCGTTTCTCAATAAATTTTAACGCTTACATATCAAATACATGCGGCGCGCTAAAATTTATTTCGCGCCTTGTCTCGCTTAGAATTTTGAATTTTTAGAGGCACCCTGAAGGAGCCTCTTGGTGCATGCATGATTGATAAAGAGCGAACGAGAGTATCAAACGCGTGTTTGAATTGCAACCCAAAACCTTGTCCAATGTTAGCCCCAAGTAGTAATGTCAGCTTTCTCCCAAGTAGAAATGTCCGCTGGTGATTAACCTCAGCCTTGCGACTTTTAAGTTTGGGTGAGTTTGGGCGTGCGTCCCGCGCCTTTGCGCGCAGCCAAACAATGTTTGCCACAACCCCGACCGCGTACCTTGGCCAGCCACTTGTATCCTGTGGTGCGGCACAGTCCGTAGTTGGCCATGACCGCCGTTACGCCTTCTTCCTCAAGAAGGCGTTCCACCGCCATCATGCGGATGGTTTATTTGGTCTTTCGATCATGAATGCGTCCATCTTTTTTCATGAACAGTTGGAGTTTGCGTGATGCCATTGAGCTCCATAATTGTAGACTTTATTTCTGACCGGTGAGTAAATCAGTAGACCAAAAACCTGATCAACACTCATGTCGACTGCGCCGAAATTTCCCGGGCAATCAAATTCAAAGAGACCACTTTATCCACGCAACCCAGCTTGATTGCTTCCTTGGGCATGCCGAATACCACGCAGCTTGCTTCATCTTGGGCGACTGTTTTTGCGCCCGCTTCATGCATTTCCTGCAAGCCACGCGCACCATCATCACCCATGCCGGTCATGATGATGCCGAGCGCATTTTTCCCTGCATACTTGGCTACCGTACGAAACAAAGCATCTACCGACGGACGATGGCGGTTGACCAACGGCCCATCGCGCACCTCGACATGGTATTGCGCACCGCTGCGCTTGAGCAACATATGCCTGCCACCCGGCGCAATCAGCGCCCGTCCGGGTATAACGCGGTCGCCTTGCTGCGCCTCCTTGACTTCAATCTGGCAGATTTGATCCAGGCGCGCGGCAAATGCGGCGGTGAATTTTTCCGGCATATGCTGTACCACGACGATGCCGGGGCACACGCGCGGCAATGCAGATAACACTAACTCCAATGCCTGAGTGCCACCGGTGGATGTGCCGATAGCGATGACACGATCCGTGGTTACGCTCAATGCGCTGCTTTCTATTGCGGGCAAGGCAACTGCACTGGGGCGAGGAATGGCAGGAAGCAGGTTTTTTGTATTCGCCCGCGCTGCGGCTTTAACCGCTCCAATCAGGTCAGCAGAAGCATCCAGCAAAAAATCCTTGATCCCGATCGTTGGTTTGGTGACGATCGTGAATGCGCCGGCAGCCAGCGCCTGCATCGTTGTTTCCGCGCCGCGCGTGGTCAGCGTCGAGCACACGACGACCGGCGTTGGCCGCTCTGCCATGATTTTCTTGAGAAAGGTAATACCGTCCATACGTGGCATTTCCATATCCAGCACGATCACATCCGGCCATTGCATGTGCATGCGCTGCATGGCGAATATCGGATCGGCGACGGCGGCCATGACATGGATGGCAGGGTCTTTCGACAGCACGCCAGTTAACACCTGGCGTACCACAGCTGAATCGTCTACTACGAGTACGTTAATGGTTTGCATGTTGGATATTTCATTAACATTGTCGCTTCATTGTAGGAGTGCAATTTACCTCGAAGAGGTTCTTGCACCCTTTGGGTGTTGCGCGATTGATTTTAAAAACATCGCGCAATGAATTGCGCTCCTACGCCATCAGGGTGCCACCAACTTCGCCTTGCGTACCCACACATCGCCGCTCCACAAATCAAGGATCACATTGCGATGCCCACTGCCACCCATATCTTCGGCAGCGAGGTGAAAACCGCATTGCACGATGGCGGCTCGACCGAAATTGACGTTGGTTTCGGAGATGCTGCTATGGCGAATGGGTTTGACGGTGTGCGCGAACATATTGCCCCCGCCGAATAGTTTAACCTGATACTCCGCCGCGCGCGTTCTGGCCTGGCTGATTTCATGCAAAAACATTTTTATCGCGTCCTCAGCATATCGCCCGTCCAGCGCGATTGCTGCCCCGAAATTATTGGATGGACGTTTGGGCAACATGTAATGGCACATCCCGCCGATGTGCAATGTTGGATGCCAGAGCGTGATCGCCACACAGGATCCGAGCAGTGTCCTGATGCGGGTTTTTTCATCGCCGAAATAAAATTCTCCCGGCTGGAGAAAAACATCCATTACATCGTCACGCGCTTGCATCGCTAAACTTTCCGATAAACAGCAGGCATGACGGGTTTTACTTCGTTGCTAACGTCATACAGACTTTCCGAGTGGCCAATCAACAGATAGCCGTTGGGACGCAAATATTTAAGCAAGCGCGCAACCACCTGTTGCTTGGTCGGCAGGTCAAAATAAATCATCACATTACGCAAAAATATGACATCGAATTCACCCAGTTGTGGCAGCGCACTGTTGAGGTTAATCTGCATAAATTGCACACGCTGGCGAATTTTCGGATCCACCAGAAAAGTCCCCTCGTATTCATCTATCCCTTTCAGGCAATAGGCGGTCAGGTATTCACGCGGAATACTCTCGGCCCGCGCCATGGCATAGTGCCCGGTTCGGGCGCGAGCCAGTATGCGGCTGCTCAGGTCAGAAGCTAGCACCTCCCACTGCCGCTCACCCAACGCAGCGGCCAGCGTCATGGCGATGCTGTAGGGTTCCTCGCCGCTGGAACTGGCAGCACTCCATACCCGTAGCGGCTTTCCGGAGGGATGCGCCGGAATAATGTGCTGCCGCAAAAAATCAAAATGTTTGGGCTCGCGGAAAAAATGCGTCTCGTTGGTGGTTAACAGATCCACCGCAATTTGCGCTTCAGTGGGAAATTTTCCGCTCGTGAGCAGCCGAAAATATTCGCCATAGTCGGCCAGATGATAATGCCGCAAGCGTTGCGCCAGTCGCCCCATGACCAAGGCTTGCTTATGATCCGCCAGGTTGATGCCAGCGGCAGCGTAGATCCAGCTTTGGAATTGTTTGAATTCGGCAGCGCTGATCTTGATGGTGTTCGGATCGGGCACTGTTGGGAGGGACTTGGTGTTCAATGGAAATTTCCCGTAGGAGCCCGATTCATCGGGCGATGTTTTTAAAATAAATCG
>JANPNS010000042.1:0-2700 GCA_031427575.1 Gallionellaceae bacterium | reverse complement strand
CGCTGATGCTGACCGGTGATGAAAACATCATTGACATTCAATTCGCGGTGCAGTATTTCCTCAAGGATCCAGCCGATTATCTGTTCAACAACCGCGCGCCGGACGAGAGTGTGCGCCATGCGGCAGAGACGGCCATTCGCGAAGTCGTGGGCAAGAATAAGATGGATTTCGTGTTGTATGAAGGGCGCGAACAGGTGGCTGCGGCAACGACCAAGCTGATTCAGGACATGCTGGATCGCTACAAGTCCGGTATTCTGGTGAGTAAAGTGACCATGCAGAACGCGCAACCGCCGGAGCAGGTGCAGGCCGCGTTCGACGATGCGGTGAAAGCCGGGCAGGACAGGGAGCGCCAGAAAAACGAGGGCCAGGCCTACGCCAATGATGTGGTGCCCAGAGCGAAAGGTGCGGCGGCGCGCCTGATGGAGGAAGCGGAGGGTTACCGCCAGAGCGTGATTGCCAATGCCGAGGGCGATGCCAGCCGCTTCAAGCAGGTGCTGGTGGAATACGAGAAGGCGCCGGGCGTGACGCGCGAGCGCATGTACATTGACATGATGCAGCAGGTATTGACCAGCACCAGCAAGGTCATGGTGGATCAGAAGGGCGGCAACAGCCTGTTGTACCTGCCCTTGGACAAGCTGATTCAAAGCACTGCGGCACAAGGCTCGCCCGGCACCCTGGCGGCGGGCAGCGGAGAGCAAGCGGCGACACCGGTAAACGAGGCTGCGGCAGGAGTGCCGCGCGCGAGCGAGACGTTGCGTGGCCGCGATAGGGAGGTACGATAATGAAAATTAATTTAAACAGTATTTTGGCGGGCGCAGTCGTTGTATTAATCGCGCTTAGCATGAGCATGTTTGTGGTCGATCAGCGCCAGACCGCCATCGTGTTGCAACTGGGCGAAATGGTCGAGGTGAAGACCGCACCCGGACTGTATTTCAAGATGCCGCTGGTGCAGAACGTGCGTTTCTTTGATTCGCGCATCCTGACCATGGACAGCGTGGAGCCGGAGCGCTTCATCACGGCGGAAAAGAAAAACGTGATGGTGGATTCGTTCGTCAAGTGGCGCATCGCCGATGTGAAGCAATACTACATCAGCGTGGGCGGGGACGAAATGCGCGCGCAAACCCGCTTGATGCAGACGGTGAACTCGATCATGCGCGAGGAGTTCGGCAAACGCACCATTAATGAAGTGGTATCCGGCGAGCGCGACAAGATCATGGAAGTGCTGCGCAACAAAGCCGATTTTGATGCGCGTAAAATCGGCGTGGAGGTGTTGGATGTGCGCCTGAAGCGCGTGGATTTTCCGCTGGAAATCAGCGACTCGGTGTATCGCCGCATGGATGCCGAGCGCAAGCGCGTGGCCAATGAACTGCGTGCCACCGGCAATGCCGATAGCGAAAAAATCCGCGCCGATGCCGACCGTCAACGCGAGGTAATTCTGGCTGATGCTTACCGCGATGCCCAGAAAATAAAGGGAAATGGCGATGCCAAGGCAGCATCGATTTATGCCACAGCATACGGGCGTAATACTGAGTTCTATTCGTTCTACCGCAGCCTGGAAGCCTATAAACAAAGCTTCAAGAACAAGAGCGATGTCATGGTGATCGACCCCAGTTCCGCATTTTTCAAATATCTCAAGGGCTCCGGCAAAAAATAACAGGCCCCCATGCTGACCTATTGGTTAACCGGATTGGCGTTGATGCTGGTCATCGAAGGCATCATGCCGTTTCTGTTTCCCGACCTGTGGCGCGAGGCATTCCGCAAATTGCTGCTGCTGTCCGATGGGCAACTCCGTTTCATGGGCATGACCGCCATGCTGTTCGGGCTGCTGTTGCTGTATTGGATTTAAGGGCATCTCTAAAAATCCAAACCCCGTCGCGATACTGCGTTGCTCAAGAAATTTTAACGCTTACATATCAAACATATGCTGCGCGCTAAAATTTATTTCGCGCCGTGTCTCGCTTAGGATTTTGAATTTTTAGAGGCGCCCTTAGTAATGACAAATTCAAATTGGCTATTGCCGGAATATATCCAGGACATGCTGCCGGACGAGGCCGCCCGCATCGAGCGCATGCGTGCCAGCGTGCTCGAACTGTTGCGCCTGTCCGGTTATCAGTTGGTAGCCCCGCCGCTGCTGGAATATGCCGAGTCGCTGCTGATCGATGGCAGCCATGACATGGATTTGCGCACCTTTAAACTGGTCGATCAGTTAAGCGGGCGCACCCTGGCGTTGCGCGCCGACATCACGCCGCAGGTGGCGCGCATTGATGCGCACTTGCTCAATCGCCAGGGCGTGACCCGCTTGTGCTATGCCGGCAGCGTGCTGCACACCCAGCCTGCCGGGGTGATGCGCACACGCGAGCAGTTGCAGATAGGCGCGGAGTTATACGGCCACGGCGGTTTTGAAAGCGACCTGGAAGTGCAATGCTTGATGCTCCGGGCGCTGGCCTTGCTCGGCATCGAAGGCGTGCATCTCGATCTGGGCCATGTTGCCCTGTTCCGTGCGCTGGTCAATCACGCCGGCATCGCCAAGGAACTGGAAGCGGAATTATTCAACGCCCTGCAAGCCAAGGACATGGCGGCATTGCAGGTGCTGGTCAGCGGACTGGCGCCGGCAGTAAAAAATGCGCTGTTGGCCTTGCCGCAATTGTACGGCGGGGTGGAAGTAATCGCGCGTGCACGCGCGGTGCTGCCGACGTATCC
>JANPNS010000041.1:0-2294 GCA_031427575.1 Gallionellaceae bacterium | reverse complement strand
CAGCTCAATATCAATCTTTCGCAGACGCTGGAGCAGCATCTGGCCGAAATTGTCCGGCAAGCGCAGAGCAGCCGTTGGCTGGAGGAAAATAAGAATGCGTTGGATGAATACAACCGTCGCATTGAAACGAGCGGCACTTTCAGTGACGGCCTGCGGCGGTTCTGATGGCACAGTTTGACGTTTACCTCAATCCGAATACGAGTACGCGAAAGGTCATTCCTTACCTGCTGGATGTGCAGGCCGACCTGCTGGATATGCTGGCAACCCGTGTAGTGGCACCACTCGTCCTGGTGGAAGAAATGGGGCTGGCGGCCAAACACCTCAATCCGCAGTTCAAGATCAAGGGTGTGGCAGTCGTCATGTCTACCGCCGAACTGGCGGGTATCTCCACACGTTCGTTAGGAGATAAGGTTACATCGCTAAAAAACAAACGTGATGAAATCATTTCTGCACTGGACTTTTTGTTTATCGGGATTTGAAGCATTTAAAATGGCCAAGTTCGAAATTGTATTGGTGAGCGACGACAGCCGCAACGCTGACTGAAATGAGCGAAATGGATCAATAAAGAGGCATCCTCTGTGTCTACTTTTTCTATTATCAGGGAGTGAGCATGCGCATAAACTGGAAAAGCATCTCAAACCGCTGGCTGTATCTGGCAGGTGCGCTATTCGCCAGCGGCTTGATGGGTTTCGGCTTGTATCTGCAATACGTCAAACATCAAGACCCATGCCCGTTATGCATGGTGCAACGGATGATTTTCGTAGCTATCCTGGTGTTGTTCGCGGTGGCCGCCCTGCATGGTCCCAAGCGTATCGGCGAGCGAGTCTATGCGGCATTGATCGGGCTCCTGTCCTTGTTGGGAGTGGCAGTCGCGGCTCGCCACATCTGGATACAACACCTGCCCAAAGACCAGGTGCCTGCCTGTGGGCCGGGGCTTGATTACATGCTGGATACCTTTCCGATGGCTGACGTGTTGAAAGAACTGTTGCATGGATCTGGTGAGTGCGCAGTCAGGGGGTGGAGTTTCCTCACACTCGGCATCCCCGAGTGGTCGTTGTTGTGCTATATCGCACTTGGCATGTGGTCGGTGCTGATCGCAGTGAGGAAAACCAGTTAAGGTGACCTCTAAATAGCGAAATAAAAGGATCGTGGTGAGATAAACCGGCTTTTTCCGGTGGAATTAGAGGGGGCAGAATGTTGGAATGTTAGCGTAGTAATCGGCGATGCCGAAAATCGCGCCGAAGAAACATAAATAGTGAACTAGCTGTTTAAAAAATACCTTAAAATCAGTTCGTTATAAATATTTCTTAAGAGAACTGCCCCTGTTTCCAGAATCAAGCTGCGGCCATGCGTGCGCAGGTCAGCGTTTCCGCTTTGCGTCCATCCAAATAAGCAAAACCCCATCCCATGGCGATGCCGAAAAGTACTTTAGAGAACAGCGTCGCAGCATAAGGCATCAGATCGATAAATGCCGGATTGAGCACCGGCAAGATCACAAAGAAATTGATGGCCCACACACCGCTCAACGCAGCCACAGCAACCAGCATCGCTTGCACAAACCGCAGCTTGCGGGAGAAAGGCAGCCACACCGCCACAGCGAAAATACCCGCCAGCAACAGCGAAAGTAGCAGATGCACGGCGATGCCGACTGGCACAGCAGCGGATGAATCCGTCATCGACGGAAACACGCTCGCGCTGACTTGTCGCGCCACTTCCATTCCGCTGGTTGGCGTCATGGCCCCATAGATTGCGACCCATATGATCTCTGCCATGCCGCCGCAGAAACCCGCCAAAAGAATCACGCCGCTCAATTTTTTCATGTTTTATCCTTTCTGTTGTTTACGATTAAGTCACTGCCATGCAGCCGACAGCATTTTGTCATCCTTTTCTCATTTCCCTAAACCCTTCACCTTTTATTCTTGCCCAGTTGGATTTCCTGCGGACCGGGACCCTCCGGCTCCTGATGCGCAATACCATAATGACAATCGATACAAGTCATGCCTTCTCTCTTGCCCTTTGCGTGACGTTTCACGGCTTTCTCGGACTGCTTCTCACTGTCCATTGCATCCTCATGATGGCAATTGCGGCATTCGAGCGAGTCGGTTTTCTTCATGCGGATCCATACTTTTCTCGCCATCTCGGCGCGGTGCGCCTGGTATTTCTCCTTGGTGTCAATCACGCCGCTGATGAAGTGACCGTACAGCTCGAAAGTCGCTTCCACCTTGCGCACCAGCATCGGGCCAGGTTCACGCGGCACATGGCAGTCGGAACAAATGGCGCGCACACCGCTGCGG
>JANPNS010000040.1:0-11562 GCA_031427575.1 Gallionellaceae bacterium | reverse complement strand
ATGTAATGCGCTGTGGCATCTCCTTCTACGGTGAAATTGGTGGCCAGCATTACTTCGCATGGCTGCTCCTGTGCGCGCTTGAGTAATCGCTCCAAATTCAATTCACGTGCGCCAATTCCGTCCAGTGGCGACAGTCGCCCCATCAGCACAAAATACATGCCGCGGTAGCACTGCGCCTGCTCCATCATCAGCAAGTCAGCAGGCATCTCTACCACGCACAACAGACTGGCATCGCGTTTGGGCGAACGGCACAGCGCGCATTTTTCTGCCTCTGAAAAATTATTGCATCTGGCACAATGGTGAATATTTTCCAGCGCATGGTCGAGTGCCCGCGCCAACTGCACTGCACCCGGCTTATCGCGTTGCAGTAAGTGGTAAGCCATGCGCTGCGCGGATTTCGGCCCCACGCCGGGCAATGTGCGCAAAGCTGCGATCAGATCTTCCAGACTGGAAGGTGTGTTCATTTTCAGAAAGGGAGATTCATGCCCGGCGGCAAATTCATGCCGGCCGTGAAACCACTCATTCGTTGTTGAGTCACTGCGGCAGCCTGTTTCACCGCGTCGTTCAGAGCGGCCGCAATCAAGTCTTCCAGCATTTCCTTATCGTCCGATAACAGGCTGTCGTCCAGCGACACGCGGCGCACCTCGTTGGCACAGGTCATAGTCACTTTGACCATGCCGGAACCGGCCTGACCTTCCACCTCAACCGTGGCCAGCTCGTCCTGCGCTTTTTTCATGTTGTGCTGCATCTGTTGAGCCTGTTTCATCATCCCGGCCAATCCACCTTTCATCATCTCTCGTTCTCCTTATGGGCACCTCTAAAAATCCAAACTCCGTCGCGATACTGCGTTGCTCACAAAAAATTACTCCTTACATATCACATATATGCGGCGTCGCAATTTTTTGCTCGCGCCTTGTCTCGCTTAGGATTTTGAATTTTTAGAGGCGCCCTTATGTAGGGTATCCTGTATTGGTTTAATGGATTCTTCAATAAGCTGCGCACCCAATTGCGCCTGCGCCTCGCGCACGAAAGTATCCTGCGAGATTGCTTCCGCTGCTTGCTGCTGGCGAGTTTGCTTGTGGTGATCCTCGACAGCGGCGGGCGTAGCTGCGCTGGCCTCGCCCAGCGTAACCACCAAGCGCACCGGCTGGGCAAAATAATCGGTGAGTGCGGCCTGTAATTTTTCATGCGCCATTTTGTTACCGAGCAATTGCTTGTGCTGCGGCGCAAGATTCAGGGCCAGTCGGCCGTCAACAAAACTTTCCAGCGTGCAATGCCTGGCCAGTTCGCGTGCCATGCCTTGTACGTTCAACTGCGCAAGCAACACACCCCAATCAATTTGCGCGGAAGAACCCGCAACTGATTTTGCCTGTGATGCAACCGGTTGCGGGGGCTTGGCAGCAGAAGTCGCAAGCAGCGCGTTAGAGCTAGCAATCGGCGGCGCAGCCTTTGTTAGATTCTCTGGCAATGCCTGCGCGTCAGCTGGCATGAAGGCCAGCATGCGCAGCAAAGTCATAGTAAAACCGGCATATTCATCGGGTGCCAGATCAATCTCGTTACGTCCATGTATGGCAATCTGATAGAACAGCTGAATTTCTTCTGCACTGAAACGCTGCGCCAAGTCCAGCAGGCGCCCCCGCTCCGGTTCATCGTCCGCGATGGCTTGCGGCACAGTTTGAGCAAGTGCCACGCGATGCAGCAACGTGGCCAAATCCTGTAAAGCGGCGTCAAACGCCAAGCTGCGCAGCGCCATGTCATCGGCAATGCGCAGCAGCCCTGCCCCATCACGCGCCAGCAAAGTTTGCAACACATCATACAAATAACTTTGGTCAATTGCGCCCAGCATGCTGCGCACAGTTGCCTCGTTCACTCTGGAATCGGAATAGGCTATGGCCTGATCGAGCAGACTCAAGGCATCGCGCATGCTGCCCTGCGCTGCGCGAGCCAGCAGCGCCAGCGCACCCGCCTCGAACGGGATATTTTCCTGCTCCAGCACATACTGCAAATGGGCAAGTATTAAAGCGGGCGGCAACTGTTTCAGGTTGAACTGCAAACAGCGCGACAGCACGGTAACCGGTATTTTCTGCGGGTCGGTGGTGGCAAGTATGAATTTGACGTGCGCGGGTGGCTCTTCCAGAGTCTTCAGCATGGCATTGAAAGAATGCTTAGAAAGCATATGCACTTCGTCGATGATGTACACCTTGAAACGCCCGTATGTCGGAGCATACACTGCGTTCTCTAGCAGCTCGCGCATTTCCTCTACTTTGGTTTGGGATGCCGCGTCCAATTCAATCAAGTCCACAAAACGGCCATTGTCAATTTCTGTGCAAGCGCTACATACCCCGCAGGGCGTGGCGGTGATGCCAGTTGCACAATTCAGAGACTTGGCAAAAATGCGGGCAATCGTGGTCTTGCCCACACCGCGCGTGCCGGTGAACAGATAGGCGTGATGCAAGCGGTTCTGCATCAAGGCATTGCTCAAGGCCTGTACTACATGCCCCTGCCCCGCCAGTTGCGCGAAGGTCTTGGGTCGCCATTTGCGCGCTAGAACAGAAGTTGCTGACAAGATTTAGCCTATCAAAAAATGAGTCTAAACTGGCAATGGTGCAGTAAAAATCAAACCCCGCATCTCATTCACACTACCCGACAATAAGGAGGCGAGCCTTGCCCCCGGCACTTGCAGTAAGTGGCTATGGCTGCTTCCTTCCGGACCTGACCAGGTTCACCACTCTGCAATGCGGGGAGGCCCGCCAATTCTTTCAAGCGCTTCAAAGCCTGCCGCGCCACGCCACGCAGCCATCTTTTGAACCGCTTATTATTCGCTATAAACCCGAATAATCCATTAGGCCAAATGTCCTGCCCCCTCGCAGGCTCTCCCCCTTGCACCCGCAGGGGGTAGGCCGTGGTTGTAAAGCCGCTGAAGCGGCAACAACCACGCACCAGGGGGAGGGTTAGGGAGGGGGTAGAAACGCAGCTTTCCCACAGCGCCAACCCCCATCCTAACCTTCCCCCTGCCAGGGGGAAGGGACTGTCGGTTCTAATGAACTATTTGGGATAAAATCTCATCCCGGCGAACCAACCCCGCCGACCCGACATGATAAATGAATCGCTAGCCAAAATCCATGCCGCTGATTTCCAAAATTGCCCTTGGATGCCTTACAGATGCCGCGCCATGCGTGTCAAAACCGTCTCGCGTGGAAACAATGCCACGACTGCATCCACCGATGGTGTCTGAGTTTGTCCGGTGAGCATCACGCGCAGCGGCATCGCCAGCTTGGGCATTTTCAAGCCATGCTTGACTACCATCTCTTTTATCAACGCGCTGATCGCCGCCGCTTCCCATGTTACATCCCGCAGGCGTTCTGCCAATTCTTGCAAGGCAGGTACCGCCTCGGCGGTCAGCTGGGTATCCAGCAATGCTTGCGCAGGATGCAGTTCGATGTAGAACACTTCCGCCGCATCGGCTAATTCGTTGAGAGTCACCACCCGTTCTTTATACAGAGCAATGACCGATTGCAGTGCGGGAACGCTGCCAACCGCCACGCCGCGCGCCTCCATGCGCGGGCGAACCAGTGCAGCAAGCCGCGCGTTATCAGCCAGCTTCAGGTAATGCTGGTTTAGCCAATTTAATTTTTCAGTATTGAACTGTGCCGCAGAAGGCGTGATGTGGTCGAGATCAAACCATGCACAGAATTGCTCCACCGAGAAAACCTCTTCATTGCCGTGCGACCATCCCAGGCGCGCCAGGTAGTTGATCACCGCCTCCGGCAGATAACCGTCTTCATCATATTGCATGACGCTGGCAGCACCATGACGCTTGGACAGCTTCTGCCCGTCGTCACCCAGTATCATCGACAGGTGCGCATAAAGCGGCACGGCGGCTCCCAAGGCCTTGAGGATGTTGATTTGACGCGGCGTGTTGTTGACATGATCGTCGCCACGTATCACATGGGTGATACCCATGTCCCAATCGTCCACCACCACGCAGAAATTATAAGTGGGCGTGCCATCAGCACGGGCAATGATGAGATCGTCCAACTCGTTGTTGTTGAACCCGACCACCCCCTTCACCAGATCCTTCCACGACACCATGCCCTGAGCAGGATTCTTGAAACGCACCACAGGCGGCATTCCAACTGGTGGAACGGGTAGCACCTTGCCGGGTTCCGGGCGCCAGCGGCCATCGTAGCGCGGCTTTTCGCCCCGCGCGCGTTGTTCCTCGCGCAGCGCCTCCAACTCTTGCGGCGAGGTGTAACATTGATAGGCCAAACCTTGCGTCACCATAATCTGGATAACTTCCCGGTATCGTTCCATGCGCTGCATCTGGTAGAACGGGCCTTCGTCGTAATTCAGCTTAAGCCAGGCCATACCATCCAGTATGGCCTGCACTGCTTCCGGCGTGGAGCGCTCCACATCGGTATCTTCGATGCGCAAAATGAAAGTGCCGCCATGTTTGCGGGCATATGCCCAGGAGAATAACGCCGTGCGAGCGCCGCCGATATGCAAATAACCCGTCGGACTGGGCGCGAAACGAGTGCGTATGGACATGGCTTGAACCAGAATTAAAGAGTGCGCATTTTACGCTAGCCAGCTATTAATGCTTGAAGCAATTGACTGGAAAACGTACGGTATGATTTAAGGGCACCTCTAAAAATTCAAAATCCTAAGCGAGACAAGGCGCGAAAAAAATTTCACCGCGCCGCATATGTTTGATATGTAAGCGTTAAAATTTCTTGAGCAACGCAGTATCGCGACGGAGTTTGGATTTTTAGAGGTGCCCTTAATTTGCGGCCTTGATATTGGGAGGCAAGCTCAGCGGTAGAGCATTGCCTTCACACGGCAGGAGCCACTGGCTCGAACCCAGTACCGCCCATCATAAAAAAAAGAGTTAGGCGATAATTCTCGAAAATTACTTACCTGATATTGGCAACAAAAAATTCGCCATTCTGGACTGAATTATGCTCCGCTACTTTGTTAAATGGCGCATTCTGGTTGTCTGACCGTCGCACATTTATCGCACACACGGCCATTCCTGGATGAAACAGAACGTCTATCATACTAATTCGCAACGCTCATTGAGCGCCAACCCCTGGCCGCAATTTTTTGTAGTGCAGTTGAGTCAGGTCAGCAACATTTTCGCCGGAGGCTGCAACAATCAGAATCTCTTGCACCAGTTGGCTAAAGTCGGCACGAAAATGCACTGAGCTTTTCAGCACCAGGATGCGCTGCCGCGCCGGGTCAACGCCGAGATGGTGGAACATCGCTTGATCTGCGGCCTGTTGTTTGTGGCTGGTAACCAGTATCTGTATGCCATCCAGCCGCAAACGTGCCATCAAACCCAGATTCATTTTGCATCCCCGATAAAACGGGCCGGTTCCAGTAAATTGGCCGTTACCCAATGCTTCAACGGTAAAGCGCCCAACCAGCGGAGCAGCCCCGTTGCCGCTGCGCGCACCCAGTGTCAGCCCAACCGTAGCACCCACACCTGCGGCATGTGCCGCTGCGGCGGCGACCGGGTCACTTAGCAAGCCGACGCAGGCATCCGGTGCGCGCTGGCGCACCAGCTCATGCAGAATGTCAGTGGTATCTCCAGCGGCACCGCCGCCCGGATTGTCCTGCGTATCAGCCAGAATGATAGTCCCATCACCTTTGCTCTCAAGCGCATAACTCACTGCCTGAGCCGCGCTGTAGAGCTGCCCATTGAAAGCCTTGCGCTGAGCCAGCATGGCATCAAACAATCGTTGCGCCACTGCTTCGGTAGCAGCGGCATCGGTGCCGTAAGCAATAATCGTCGGGCCACAATCGACAATATCGGCTAAAGGAAAACCCGGCACGATAGACGCACTTACATTGCCATCGCGCTCCAGCCGCTCGACCAGTTTCATCAGCGAGGCCAGCGGCTCAATCAAGGTGCATTGCCACGGCAGCGCAATCAAAAAAGGGATTTGGCGGTACGCCTTGTGCAACTTTTCACCGGCCAGTATGCGTTGCAACAGAATCGCTGCGCGCCTTCCGGTATCGCTCATATCCACATGCGGATAGGTGCGGTAGACGGTCAAGGCATTGCTCAGCGCCACCATGCGCGGGCTGATGTTGGCATGAAAATCCAGCGCTGCAACAATCGGTATATCGGGGCCGACAATGGCGCGTATCCGCTCCAGCAGCTCCCCTTCGCCATCATCGAGATGCTCGGCCACCATCGCGCCATGCAGATCAAGAAACAGCGCATCTACCGGCATGACTTGTTCTAACTCGTGTGCCAGCATCGCCCAGATTTTTTCGTATGCATGCTGTGCAACCGAACCTGATGGATTAGCAGAAGCCCACAGCAGCGGCAGCAACTCATGCCCACCAGCGGTCGCTTCCTTGATGAAACCGGCAATCGCAATGTTGGCTCCGGCAAACTCCTCCAGCAATGCCTTGCCCTGCACCAGACCGGGCCAGGCATCTGCGGTAAGGAATTCATCCATGCTGGTCAGCTGTTGCACAAAAGTATTTGTTTCATGCAAAAAACCGGCTATCGCAATTCGAGCCATAGAAATTATAAGCGCCTAAAGTTTGCCAGCAACCGCTTGACGAAATATGCTCGCGTACGCATCTTCGCTGAATAAAATCGGGTTGGTCGCAGCCGAACCGTCAACCACCGCCATGCGTGCTATCAGTTCAGCTTGCGACTCATCAATGCCAATTGCCGCCAGTGTATTGGGAATGCCGATGGTTTCGCGCAAGCCCAACACCCAATCGAGAAATGCGCTGAACGAGGGCTGTGGCAAATCAAGGTAACGTGCCAAGCTGGTGATGCGCTCGTCTATCGCGGTGCGATTGGCAAGCAGCACATACGGCATCAAAATCGCGTTGAGCGTGCCGTGGTGCGCGTCATACAGCGCACCAAGTGGATGCGCAAGCGCATGCATCGCGCCGAGGCCGCGCTGAAATGCGGTGGCCCCCATAGTCGAAGCGACCAGCATGCGCAGGCGCGCCTCCAGATTGCGGCCATCCTGCACCGCAGTCGGCAACCATTCCTTTATCAGCTTTATTCCTTCCAGCGCGATGCCGCTTGCCATCGGATGATAAAATGGCGAGCAATACGCTTCCAGATTATGCGACAGCGCATCCATGCCGGTGGCAGCGGTCAGCTTGGCAGGCAACCCGACGGTCAGCTCCGGGTCTAAAATCACGATAGCCGGCAACATCTTCGGATGAAAAATAATGCGTTTAACGTGCGCCTGGTCGTCGGTAATCACCGAAGCGCGCCCGACTTCGGAGCCGGTGCCGGCAGTGGTTGGCACTGCTACCACTGATGCCATGCCCGCCACATTGACGCGCAGAGAGTTGTCGTCCACGTCCTCAAAATCCCATAGTGGCCGCTTCTGCCCGACCATCAGCGCAACCGCCTTGGCCGCGTCGAGCGCCGAGCCTCCGCCGAATGCAATCACCCCATCAAATTTTCCAGCGCGGTAGGCACCCACGCCATCGCTCACGTTTTGTTCAGTGGGGTTGCCCTTGATGTTGCTGAACACTGCGCAACCTAATCCGGCAGACTGGCAGTTAGCCACAGCTTGCTGCACGATAGGCAGCGGCGCCAATCCCGGATCGGTAATCAGCAGCGCATCTTTCATACCCAGCGACTGACACAGGCCGGGTAATTCCTGAATGCGACCAGCACCGACCTTGATGGCGGTCGGATAATTCCAATTGGCATGGATGCCCTTATTGATGTTTCCATAATTCATGACAAACACTCCCTCTCCCACCGCACTAATGTGCGTCGGCCTCTCCCCCAAGGAGAGGCCATATAAACCCCCTCCCCCTTGGGGGGAGGGCTGGGGAGAGGGTTCGTACTACAACGAAGCCATACGCCATTTATTTTGGAAACCTCAATAATGCTCATGCAGTCCCTCCCTGTCCTTAGAGTCTGGTCTTCAGATGATAAGACTTCGCCCGTGTCAGATGTTCAAACCCAACACTGGAAAGCGTCACGCCCCGCCCGCTATTTTTCACCCCGGTCCAAGCCAGTGCCGGATCAAGATAATCACATCGATTCATAAACCAGGTTCCGGTTTCGATGCGCTCGCCCATGCGCAGCGCCGCCTCGACATCGCGCGTGAATACCGCAGCGGTGAGGCCATATGGGCTGTCGTTCATCAAGCGGATCGCCTCGTCATCATCGGCCACCGGCATCACACCACACACCGGGCCGAAACATTCTTCGGACATTATTTTCATGCTGTGGTCTACATCAATTAAAATCTGCGGCGCCATATACGGCGTGCCCACTTTATCCAGCGCAAAAGCGCGCACATCAATCAGCCCGGTTGCGCCTTTGCTGAGCGCTTCGGCGACCATGGCGCGAATATCCGCAGCAGCACGGGTGCTGACCACCGGCCCCAACGTGGTCTGTGGATCCAGCGGATTGCCAAGCACATATTGCTTGGTTAACGCCACCGCGCGTGCGATGAATTCCTGGAACAAGGATTGATGCACATAAATGCGTTGTGTCCCGCAGCAGGATTGTCCGGCATTAAAAAATGCGCCGTCAACCAAAGTTTCCACTGCATGCGCCAGATCAGCATCGGCGCGCACATAGGCCGCATCGTTTCCGCCCAGTTCCAAACCGACGCCGATGAAACGTCCAGCCGCCGCCTCTTCCACCGCAACACCGCCCGCGACCGATCCCGTGTAGCAAACGAAGTTCACCTCAGTCGAACGTATCATGCGGCTGGTGTCGTCATGGGTGGTGTGCAAATACTGAAACACGCCTTCAGGTAAACCCGCTGTGTGGAATGCGGCGGCGAATCGCTCGGCCACCAGTGGGGTTTGCGCCGAATGCTTGAGCAATACCGTGTTGCCCGCCAGCAGCGCCGGAACGATGGCATTGACTGCGGTCAGTAAGGGGTAATTCCACGGCGCGATCACCAACACCACACCGACCGGTGCGCGTTTGATAAAGCGTGTGTAACCTTCGATGGTCGGCGGCACGACATCCGCCAACGATGAACTGGCAATTGAAATCATATAGCGTGCTCGCGCCTCAAACGTGTCAATTTCGCCGGGTGTGTGGCGGATGGGCCTGCCCATCTGGCGCGTTAGCTCCTCAGCGATTTCTTCCTTGTGCGCAACCAATGCATCAACCGCGCTCGTCACCAATGCCGCACGCGTGCCCAGTGGCTTGCTCTGCCATGAGCGCTGCGCCTGTTTCGCACGTGTGAGCGCGGCCTGAATCTCGGCGGACGTAGCGTAGCGTCGTTGCGCTGCGATGCTGCCGTCTATCGGACTGATGGTGATGAGTTTCTGGGTCATGATTTATCCTAAAAACCGCAGAGGTAGGATTTTCCGTCAGCCGACGGCATTTTCAGTTGTCCGATTTTATCGGACAACTGACTACCCTCCTGAATCAGCTTCCTTTTCAGATCACTCCAGTATTTTCTGGGTCTTTCGTTACCTGTCAACGCCTGGATGATATCAATCACACTGAATAGCCACTGTTCCTGCTCGGCATCCCAATGGCTGCGGATTTCCTGATTTTGAAAGAGTTTGATATTGCTCATCAGTCAGCTCCTCCTTGAGCCATAGTTAAATAGATATCAGCCTTTGCAATGTGCATTTTTTGCATATTGCTTTTTTCGACCATCGCAACGTTGATTTGAACTGCTAAAAAATCCTTAGCAGTTGCGCCTTCGTCCAGCTCAGCATCTCAGAAGATGTTTCTCACGTGCATCAGAGTATTCTCTGGAGTGGCATCAAATATCTCCCGCAGACGTTGGGTTGCCCTCTGACGAAAGCGCATACCTTGTACCGATTTGACCCGATACCCTACCGAGATGGCCACATCCAGATTGTAGCGCCTGACCTGATAGGTTTTACCGTCTTCGGCAGTATGTGCAAAATTTGCACATACTGAATCAGCCTCCAGTTCACCCTCGACAAAAATATTGCGCGGGTGCTTGGTAATGACCGAGCGCTCCCGCCCAAACAGCTCGCCCATCTGCTCCTGCCGCAGCCAGACGGAGTCTTGCTCCATCCTGACATCAATCTGAGTTTGACCGTCATCGGCCTGGTAAATGGCGATCTGTCCAGTTGATTGATTCATGGCGTTTTCCTCATTGTTGTCGTTGACTCTCGACTCGGGGCGCGAAAATCAACGTAAAGAATGACAACTGCACCATATAGAACGATCGTTCTGCTGTCAACAAAACCCGCAGGAACATGCTGCTGAGATAAAGCAGCGACGGTGGTTAAAGGCTGTTCTTATGGATTCGTTTGTTTGTGGTTGAGAAAATAATTATGACTCTTTGCGAAATCAAGTGGGTAACAACATTTTTTCTGGAATACCGGGAGCACAGACATGATCTGTCGAACAAACATCGGAAAGTTCAATCGACGCCGTTTCGGAATGCGTGAGGATCACGAGCGGAAGTCCGCGCTTTCCGCCAGTTCACCGGATGGAACCCAATCTGGGGCGTTCGGTGTCCACGCTGCTGTCAGTTTGGCATGTCGGAAGAGTTCGACATTCAACTCAACCGTCGACACACCGCTTTCATTCAACCTAGAAACCGTAGTTGGACAGGGTAAGTGGTGCGTTTATTTGCCTGTCCAGCAAGGCGCGACGAAGCGGAATAGTCATTCTATTCAATGAGGAGCAACGCAGCTGGGCAGGCAAATAAATGTGCCAATTGCCCTGTAGCGACTTCACCCAAAAGGTGCGCGGAAATAGTGTCATGATTTCCTTTCTATTCATTTTGTTGCGGCCCCAAGGGAGCGGTCAACTGCGGTTTCTAGGTTCAAGGCAACCAGTAGCTTGAGGCAGACGAAAATCCCTTTCGCGGCAGTTGAGTGGTCGACCGTCTCGGCAGCATGAGCAATTCGATTTCGGGTGCTATTCAGCCACTCAAGTGCTTTTCCCGAGCTGGGCCACAAGGCTTCGATATCGCGGCCAAAGGCAAGCTTAAGTATTGGCCCAAGATAGAGCTTGAGGCGATTCTCCTTTATCCCGCGAAGCAGCTCGTTTCTCTCACTTTGTGACGCCAAACCTTTGGATCGCAGAAATTCGTGCAGGGTCTGTTGAACGAAATCGTCGAGAGCAGAGAAGGCAACAATAAACGCCTCCGAGTAAAATCCATGCTCAAGGAGTTCGTAGCACCGGATGTAGCGTCTTGCCAAGGGGAGCGTGTTCGTCCCGATATGCGGTGCGGCAAGCTTGGTTGTGCCGTGCGGATCGACGGCGGTGGAAACACCCAACCACGCATTGTTGCCCTCATAGTTCTTCAGTCCGACATTTAGGTCGCCCGTTGAGACTCCATCAATCAATGAGAAATACAGAAGCGTATCGCCTATTCCAACGGTTCTAAGGCCGCGGCCATCGGCATGGCCGACTCGTACAAGCTTGAACGCCAGCAGTAGTTCAGAGATGACGTCTAGCGCGTCATAGATAGGTAGATGACGCTCAAAGGATTTACTCCGGAGTTGATTGGCGGTTGAACCACCACGATCCTCCCAAGAGACAACGAACATCGTGCTGAGGCTCTTTGGAAGCTCGAGCTTCGTGAATCCCAGATCGATCGC
>JANPNS010000039.1:0-3532 GCA_031427575.1 Gallionellaceae bacterium | reverse complement strand
CCGTGGCCGCAGCGCCAGCATCAAGGAAGTATTGATGAACAGCCGTATCGTTGTCGGTGTCGGCAACATCTATGCGAGCGAAGCGCTGTTCCGCGCGGGTATCAACCCCAAAATCGCCGCAGGCAGGATCGGCATCAGCCGCTGCGAGAAACTGGCGCAGGCGGTAAAGGAGACGCTTAAACTCGCGATCAAGGCGGGCGGTAGCAGCCTGCGCGATTACGTCAACAGCGACGGCAACCCCGGCTATTTCCAGCAACAGTATTGGGTGTATGACCGAGCCGGGCAGCCCTGCCGCAAATGCAGCGCTATTATCCGGCAAATCAAACAGGGGCAGCGCTCAAGCTTCTATTGTCCGCATTGTCAGAAATAAGCAAGACCTCAGACCTCAATCCCGCTAAGTAAAACAGTCGAAGTCGCATGCGTGTCATTAAGGTGGCGTTTATCGAGCACTATGTACAGCATTGCTGAACCAATCGCCGCGCTGGAAGAAATGCGTCGAGTATTGGCACCGGGCGGCAGATTGCTCTTCTGCGAGCATGGGCGTGCTCCAGATGAATCCGTTCGCCGCTGGCAATCCAGATTGCAGCCCTCTTGGAATTGCATCGCGGGCGGTTGCCAGCTTGGCCGAGACGTTCCTTCGCTTCTCAAACAGGCTGGCTTTGAACTCCAAGTCATGCAGTCTGGCTACCTCAAAGGCCCCAAGCCACTCACGTACAACTTTTGGGGTGAGGCGGTAGAGGCTTGAGTTTCGATTGACCCGCATGCAATTCACTGACACCGGGAGAGACGACTAACCCCTCGTTGCGGCGGACACCTGACGGCACTGCTGAGTCCAACGTTGAGCATCCACTATCGGGAGGCCCATCTGTTTGAAATGTGACAGGAAGAGACCATCGCGACCGGCAGAAACGTGCCAGGAACAGACATTTGAGGTTAAAAGATTTTGTTTGGATCAGAAGAAAGGGTAGACTTCACCCGTCTATGACCATCAAAATTTCTATTGAGTGACGCTATGTCCGGCAAAAAATCACGCAGCCTAGATGTTCTTGGTGTTAAACCCATTGCTAACGCAATATCGGACACTACGAAAACTGTCTTAGATGGTGCCTCCGCATTTCTTTCTCGCATTTGCCTTCCTGCCGCAGAGGAGTTCGGTCTGCTCTTACAGGACAGGGTGCGTTCGTGGCGTGCAGCAAACGCACTGAGAATAGTCACCATTGCCCAAGAGAAGTTAGCCGGGTCAAGCGATAGTTTGCACGCACATCCTAGGCTCGTTTCTGCCGTGCTCGATAGTGGATCTTGGTCAGATGATGTAACCCTGCAAGAAATGTGGGGCGGCCTTCTTGCCTCATCGTGTACGCCAGATGGGCGGGATGACAGCAACGTGATTTTCGTTAATCTGTTATCTCATCTAACAGGCCTTCAGATCAGAGTACTTAATTACTCCTGTAAAAATTGCACGAAAGTACTCGGCCATCATAATTTGATTGCAGCCCAAGATCGGCTAAATGTTGATATGGATAATCTAAAATTGATTGCAATGTCGGATGACATTTCTCGCATCGACCGTGAGCTCGATAATCTGCGCGGCTTGGAGCTTATTGAAAGTGGAATTGAACTCAGAAGTGGGCTTGCATATATTGCGCCAACAGCTTTAGCGCTAAATCTCTATGTTCGTTGCCATGGCTACAACGGATCTCCAGCACAATTTTTCGACCTAAAGAGTTAGCAGTATTGGGAGACCATGGTTTTCTGTTATCACTGAACGTCTGCAACGTGTCGGTTAGAGGCCTTCCCTGTAGACGCTTCACGCTTTTGAATCTCGGTGTGTTCTCGTTCGTAGAGTCTGCGTCGAGGCGCAAACAACGGAGGCTACCCCAGATGCCCACCGTTGCTGCGCTGCTGATTAAACCAATTGAGAAGAAAATTACTGCGTTTTTTTCTTAACAACTTTCTGAGTTAGTGCAGAGGCCGCCACAGTCTTTATTTTTGCTGGTGTCTTTGGATCAGACAGAAGTTTAGACGCAATAGAAGCGACTCTTGGGGATGTTGTTTCATTTCTTTTTTTCATGTAAAGTACCTTTGGATGTAAAAAAATAGTTGTGTGGAGTGCTGGGGAGATGATCCCCACGCTTGTGATTTAGGAAGTCCCAGCGGCTACCCTGCGCACCCCGTAAAGTTGTAAAGTGCCACTCCCGCCCTATGTTGGTCTTTCCCGCTAAAGACTGAACCAACTAGGGCGTTTTCCATTGGGGCCGAGTAACGGTGGCATGTCCACCCGGCCGCAGTATTAGAACCTCATGATTTATCTCCTTGTAGCCAGAAGTTTCTACCACATCTAGTATTCAACTAAACTGCATATTCCAGATATGGATTTATTTTATTCGCCTAAATTAAAACATAAAGTATCTATTCTCTGCAAATAACGCCGATCCACCGTGGTTGCCACTGGCCTAAAAGGTGCAGCTAAGTTAATTAACTTTAAGCCACTATTTTTTTAGACGCAGTGCGTTTTTGACTCTGGTTTGTTCTGGTTCGGAGAAATATTCTAGTGGCGCGGGTCGCGCCAAGCACCTCAAGTGCTGAAGGTCTCGATTGTGTCGGTTTGCGACTGTCATCACAGGCAGAAACGTGTCAGAAGCAGGCATGCAGTATCCTTCTCAACTCTGTTGAGAATCAGCAACCCGCAGAATTCTCGATGGCTCCTTGCGAGTGATTCCTTTCGAGATGACAGCGTGGCGACTGGCAGGTTATGATTGCTGCATCAATGGAACCGAGGAAGCGGCATGAACAAGACCATTCTAGCGATTGACGATGATGAACTGATGCTGGCGTTTTACCGGTGCGTTCTGGCTGAATTTGGCACCGTGAAAACGGCACTCAATCTCAATGAGGCAAGGCGGCAGATGGATGGCGTCGATTTGATCCTGCTCGACTTCTATCTCGAAAATGACAAGGAGCTATTCCAGCAGATCGTACCGGAGTTAAGAAAAAAGGCGCCAGTGCTTTTATGCTCCGGCGTCCAGGATGAGAGGGTTTCAGGCATCGGCGCTGCCCTGGGAGTTGCCGGCTACTGGAACAAGGGAGCGGGGCACGACAAGTTGCTCGCGTTGGTCAAGAGCGTGCTGGATAAGAAGTAAGCTTGCCGCCGCTATACTGCTGGAAGCTAGCTATTGATCCGGCACGAATAGAGTATGAAACCGTCCGTGTTGAATTTGCCAGACAGTTGGAATATGAATATCTCAAGGCCTTCGACCAGCTCAGGCCGAACGGAATGTGATTTCAATTCGTACCGGGTCAATAGTGTGACAGCGGATTCCTGATTGCTGACTACGCATGCTGGTTGACAGCAGACGGCATGCCGCTCGAATCACGGTTATCCGTTCAGGGTTACCGGCCCCCGGCCCCCCAGCTTGGTATATCATCCGGGTTTACGAAACTCCACCAACGCAAGGTTACTATGAATATCACATTCATCGGCGGCGGCAACATGGCTTCCGCGCTGATCGGCGGGATGCTGCAGCAAGGCTAT
>JANPNS010000038.1:0-3372 GCA_031427575.1 Gallionellaceae bacterium | reverse complement strand
GTGCGCAGATAGCCGTTTTGGTTATATTTCTTTTCCGGCAGGTAACGGATGACAAAGCCGCCAGTGCCGAGGTTGACCAGCGCTTCCGCGCTGTTTTCCGCGACACTGGCGACGAGCGCAGCGGATTGGTCGCCCAGGCTGGCTTGCAGGGTCAGGCCATTATCCAGCCGCAATTTCATTGCTGCAGAAGGTTTGATCTGCGGCAATATGTTTAGCGGTATGCCGAACAGTTGGCACAGCACGGGCGACCATTGCAGTTGATGAATGTCCAGCAGCAGAGTGCGCGCGGACATGGATACATCGCTGACATGATGTTTGCCGCCAGTCCAGCGCCAGATCAGAAAAGTATCGAGCGTGCCGACTAGCAATTCTCCCCGCTCAAGTTGGCCGCGCCATTCAGGGTGCTTGTGCAAGACGACACGCAGCTTGGGCGCGAAGTAATAAGGCGTCAGACGCAAGCCGGTGACATCGCGGATGATGCCTTCTTGCCCGCGCAACGCTGCGCAACTGGCCGCGCCGCGATTGTCCTGCCAGGAAATGAGCGGGGTGAGCGGCTGGCCGTTGGCCTTGTCCCAGATCAGGAAAGACGAGCGCTGGCTGCACAGGCCGAGCGGTGGTTTTGTATTTGTTTGGGCCAGACACTCGTCGAGCACCCGTTCGGCAGTCGCCGCGTATAACAGCGCATCACTTTCGTAGCGCCCGTCATTGACGGACATTGCCGGCGCGGGCAGGGAAATGATGTGGCTGAGCGCACCGTGTTGATCGAGCAATCCGGCCTTGACCGAGGTGGTGCCTAGATCAAGCGCAATGGCCTTGATTAGGGGCGTAGCCATTGTTGGCAATTTTCAATTTCATGATACATTGCCGCCTCATCCCAACTCAGTATGGGCGCAACGATAGCCGCGATTTTTTGCAAATCATTGCTGGTGAGTTTGGCCAGAATCAGTAAAGGCATGCGGCGGCGCAGCAGATCGTCCAAATGAACCACCATTTCGTTGCGGGCGCTCCACAGCAAATCGGCGTAGATAAATGGCAGCGTGGGAGCTATTCGCTCGGCCAATTGGTGATCAATATCTATAGTGCGGAAAACCTCATGCACCCGCTTGCCGTGCCGGCGTGTAAGCCACTTGGCGCTTTCCTGGTCGATGCCAAGTTGTCTGGCCTGGGCAATTGCGCTAAGTGACCATTCGGCATAGTTCTCCTGTGGTGCCCAGGGGAATGCCTTTCCTTTGGTTGCGCACGTTGCCTTGACACCGAGCTGTGCGCAAATTGTGTCAACGATGCTGGCGGCGTCTTCCCGTGCCGAAGTGATTTTTCCGCCGATCGAATAATGCACGCCGTTGTTTGCTGTTTTCAGTTCCCAGTCGCGACTGACGGCGGAGGGAGATGCCTGGCCGTTACGCTTTAACACCCGCAATCCGGCATAACTGTTGATAATGTCCGCTGATGTCCAGGCCGTATCAAGATAATGATTGGCTGCAGCCAGAAGATAATCAATATCTTTCGCCTCGACGCTGACACGTTCGATGTTGCCGCTGTAATCGGTATCAGTGGTGCCTAACAGCGTTACTCCGTACCACGGAATCATGAAAAACACGCGGCCATCTGATGGTGCCGTCAATAACAAGGCCTCGTCACCCAGCGCTGCCGGTAAAACCAAATGTACCCCCTTGGTCAAGCGACACCAGTCGCGACCCTGCTTTGTTGTTGTCGTCCACTGGCCAGTGGCATTGACGATTTGTCTGGCAAGAATCTCGCCACCAGCGCCGCTTACTTGATCCTGCACGGTCACGCCATATACCAGTCCATTGGTTTCAAGAAAACCGGTCAGCTTGCAATAACTCACACACACCGCTCCAGCTGCCATCGCGCCCGCGATCAATTCAAGCACCAGCCGGGCATCGTCGGTCTGCGCATCGGCATAGGTGAAACCGTCTTTCAAACCGGAGGTATCCAGCGCGGGAAAACGTTCGGCGAAAGCCTTGCGGTTAAAATGATGGTGGCCACTATCCGAGCCCAAGCTTCCAGCTAGAAAGTCATACAAGGTTAATCCGGCCCTCAGCTGGAGCGCACCGATGCGGCTGTGCGCATACACCGGCACACCAAGCCGCAGCGGCCACACGCGATGCGGAGCCGTTGCTAACAGCATATGCCGTTCGGCCAGCGCCTTTTTGACCAGCTTGAAGTCGAACGATTCCAGGTAGCGCAGGCCGCCGTGGATCAGTTTGCTGGAGGCGGAGGAGGTGGCGCTGGCCCAATCGCCTTGTTCGACGATGGCGACATTCAGCCCGCGCAAGGCCGCGTCGTATGCAATCCAGGCACCGTATATACCGCCGCCGCAAACCAGCAGATCAAACTGGCGGTCTGCCAGCAAGGAAAAATCGCGCTTCATGCGTCTCTCATATGCAGTGCTTTTTGTGGCACATCGCTGATCAGAATGTCAACATTCAAGTGCAGCGCCTTATTTATTTCCTCGTCGCTATTGCAGGTGTAAACAGCAATACATTTGCCGTAGCCGCGCAGCAGCCCGACCAATGCGTCGTCCAGGGTGGTAATGGGCAGGCACAGGCCGTGCAGAAAGGGGTGCTCAGCCAGAACATGCTGTGCATCGGCAAACGTCTGATCATCTTCAAAATTGTACACCAGTGGAAATCCAGGACGGTGTTGCTGAGCATAGACCAGGCTGGCCAGATTGAATGAGGAAACCATGATCGCATCGTCAGCGTCCGCTCCAACCATATCCAGCGTTTGGCGAACTTTAATTTCATGGCGGGAGAAGGGTTCCCATTCGCGGTTTTTGATTTCGATCAGCAAGCGGCAGCGCCTGCGGTAAGCATCAAGGAACTGCTGCAGGGTCATGATGCTTTCCGCTTTGTTTGCGGGAGAGAAATGTGCGGCAAAATTCATGGCCTGCAACTGGGCACAATCGAAGTCATCAATGTGCTTGTCAGGTAAGCCGACTTTGTTGAGAAAGCGGTCATGCCACAGCACAGCCACTTCGTCGCGGCTAAGCTGCACGTCAGTCTCCATGCCATCAATAGCATAAGCCAGCGCCCGGTCAAATGCGGAGCGTGTGTTTTCCGCCGCTTCCTTGTTGGCGCCACGGTGGGCGAAGATCATGGGTTTAATCATGGCAGATCATCAATGAATCGCTTCATGGAAACTTTAAGCGCCGCAAAATTCGGGTTGTACATCAAGCGGCGCAGGATACCGGCTTTGAGGTTCTCCCCTGTTATCTCGCCTTGAAAATCTGCTGCGGGGTTGTTGATGCACGCATCATATTTTTCCATATCGTCCGGATAATAATGCATACAATTTGAATACTCTCCACGCGCCCCATAGTGAATATCATCGGCAGGCAGCACAATCGCC
>JANPNS010000037.1:0-3223 GCA_031427575.1 Gallionellaceae bacterium | reverse complement strand
CAGCACCGGCCTTGACGGCGGTCTGGGCGGCGGTGGCTTGGGCGGTCAGGGCTTTGGCGAGGGTCTTCGCACAGGCCGCAGAAAATGCACTTCACCATGTCTATGTCGTAGCGTGTGGTGCGACGCGTACCGTCGTCACGCTCTTCGGTCTCGATATGAATGGCCAGCGCCGGACATATTGCTTCACAGAGTTTGCAGCCTATGCAGCGTTCTTCGCCGTTTTCGTAGCGGCGCAGCGCATGCAGACCGCGAAAACGAAAACCTTGCGGCGTTTTTTCTTCGGGGAACTGAACGGTAATCTTGCGCGCGAAAAAATGCCGACCAGTCAGCGCCATGCCCTTGAGCAACTCAATCAGTAGGAAGGTCTTGAAGAAATTCGCGATTTTTTCCATCATTCGGTCACCATAGCCAGTATGGGGTTTGCATCCACGCACCCACCACCACGATCCAGACCAGCGTCAGTGGAATGAATACTTTCCAGCCCAAGCGCATTAATTGATCATAGCGGTAACGCGGGAAAGTGGCGCGGAACCACAAGAAAAGGAACAGCACAAAAGACATCTTGGCCAGCAGCCAGAACATGCCAGGCAACCAGGTGAACGGTGCAACATTAAACGGTGGCAGCCAACCGCCCAGGAACATGATCGCAGTCAGCGCGGCGATCAAAATCATGTTGGCGTATTCGGCCAGGAAGAACAGTGCGAATGCTATGCCGGAATATTCCACGTGGAAACCCGCGACAATTTCCGACTCGCCTTCGGCCATATCGAATGGCGCGCGATTGGTTTCGGCCACACCAGCGATCAGATACACGATAAACATCGGAAACAGCGGAATGAAATACCAACCGAACAATCCAGAATCACTTTGCTGGCCACGCACGATATCGCTCAAATTCAAACTCTGCGCCGCCATCAACACGCACACCAGGGCAAAACCCATAGCTAATTCGTAGGACACGATCTGCGCGGCTGAACGCAGCGAACCAATGAATGCGTATTTTGAGTTGGATGCCCAACCGGCGATGATCACGCCGTACACACCCAGCGAAGTCATAGCCAGAATGTAGAGCAGGCCGGCATTCACATCTGCCAGCACCATGCCATCGGCAAACGGCACCACCGCCCACGCCGCCAGTGCCGGCATCAGCGCAAGTATGGGTGCAACGATGAACAGAAAATGATTCGATCCGGTGGGGACGATGATTTCTTTTAACAGCAGCTTGACGCCGTCGGCAATCGGTTGCAGCAGGCCGTAATAACCGACGCGGTTGGGGCCGATGCGCACCTGCATGTAAGCAATGACCTTGCGTTCCGCCAATGTCAGGTAGGCCACACTTATCATCAACGGCGCAACAATGGCGACAATTTTGGCCAGCGTCCACAGTGGCAACCAAGCCGCACCAAGCAGATTTTGCCCGGCCAATTCCAGGGTTTGCAGCAGCTCCATCACACTCGCTCCACGGTAACTGTTCCAAACATCGCGCCCAGTGCTGCCGTGGCAGAATGACCCGCAGCCACGCGCACCACACCTTGAGGTAATTTATCATCCGCAACGATGGTCAGCCGCGCACTGCCCTGCCCCTGGCTGACCTTGATTACTTCGCCGGTTTTCACGCCCAGCTTGCTCAGGGCAGCACTATGCATGTAGGCCGACGGCTGCAGCGCATCCCGCGTCGCTTGCAGCGGCGCCGAGCGGCGCACAATGGCATCGCTGAAATAGATAGGCACATCGGCCACACGCTGAAAACTGGCAAGGACTGAGGGCTGAGGGCTGGGGACTGAGTTGGGAGTGATGGTTTGCCCCAGCTCTTGAATTTTCATTCCGGCCAGCGCGTTATTCAACTTGCCCGCCACATCGACGCCTTGCAGCACTTCGTCACGCACCGCTTCGCTGCTGTCATGTTCGAATCCGGCGACGTTCAACAGATTACCCAGCACGCGCAACACCTTCCACGCTGGACGCGCTTCGCCCAAAGGCTTAACCACACCCTTGAAACTTTGCACGCGGCCTTCGGTGTTGATGAAAGTACCGGAGGTTTCGGTAAATGGCGCGATCGGCAACATCACGTCGGCATAATCGGCAGCATGGTGTTTATAGGCACTCAATACCACCACCATGTCGGCCGCATGCATTGCGCTGATGGCTTGTTGCGGATTGGCGCAATCCAGTTCCGGCTCCGTGTTCAGCAGCAGATAAGCCTTGCGCGGCGCGGCCAGCATGGCGGCGGCATTCAAGCCTTGCGCGCCGGGAACAGCTTGCGCCAAATATCCGCCCACGCTGTTGGCTGCCTCGCCCATAAAACCGAATTTGCCGCCGCACAGTGCGGCGATATGTTGCGCCAGCAGGTGTAACTGCGCCGCTTGCGGATGCTGTTGCGCAAAATTTCCCAGCAATACTGCCACCCGTTCGCCACTGGCCAGGCTGTTGGCCATGGCCTGCGCTGCGGCAGAAGGCGTCACGGACTGCACGACCTGCTGCACGCTGGCGTCCAGTGCTGCCTGTTTGATTGTAGCCAGCGCCTTGAGCACTTGCGCCAATTGCGCAGTCATCTCGGCGGGAGAAACGATCACCTTGTTGGCGACCGGCATCAGTAAATCGTCATCGGCGGCATGCAGCACATTGGCTTGCCCCCCTTTCTTCACTGCCTGACGCACGCGCGACGCCAGCAGCGGATGGTCCTTGCGCAGGAAACTGCCGACGATCAGAAAGCGGTCGCGTGTATTGATTTCGGCGACTGGCATGCCCAACCAAGGCAGGAATTGTCTTGGCTCTCCTCCATCGGAGGAGACGTCCGTCCCTTCCCCCTTGGGGGGAAGGTTAGGATGAGGGTGTTTTTCAGCCTGCTTGCCATCGGCGCTGAAATCGGACTGACGCAGCCGGAAATCCACGTTAGAACTACCCAGTCCGCGCACCAGCTTCTGCAACAGATAGAGTTCTTCTACCGTGGAATGCGGCGTGACCAGCGCGCCTATCTGTTCCGCGCCAGCACCTTGTGAAATTTGGCGCAGCCCATTGGCCGCATACTCCAGTGCAACTTGCCATTCCACTTCTTGCCACTTGCCGCCCTGCTTGATCATCGGCTTGGTCAGGCGCTGATTGGAGTTCAAGCCTTCGTAACTAAAGCGGTCTTTATCGGACAACCAGCATTCGTTGATCTCTTCGTTCTCCAAGGGAAGCACGCGCATGACACGATTATCTTTTACCTGCACCACCAGATTGG
>JANPNS010000036.1:0-6951 GCA_031427575.1 Gallionellaceae bacterium | reverse complement strand
CACTTGGTACTGGTAGTAGTGCTGTAGGCGATTCGGGTTTTCGCCATAGCGTCCATCCTTGGGGCGGCGCGAGGGCTGCACGTAAGCGGCTTTCCATGGCTCCGGGCCCAAAGAGCGCAGAAAAGTAGCCGTATGGAAAGTACCCGCACCGACTTCCATGTCGTAGGGTTGCAGCAGCGCGCAGCCCTGCTTGTCCCAGTAATTCTGTAGCTTCAGGATGATTTGCTGGAAGGTCAACATCATTAAACCCGGCGTGATTTGCGAAAGACGCTATTTTACGGGCTTTCTATGCCCTCTGTCCTCTGGTCAGGGTATGGTTAATTAAACCCTGGGTAGAAGCATCGTGTGATTTGCTTGAATGACGACCCTGAAGCTCCGGCAGCAATTGGCCGGCCAGCTGTTTGCCGAATTCCACACCCCATTGGTCAAAGGCATTGACGTTCCACACCACGCTTTGCACAAATGTCTTGTGTTCATACAGCGCAATCAACATACCCAGGGTGTACGGATCGAGCTGGTCAAACAACAAGGTGTTGCTCGGGCGATTGCCGGGAAATACTTTGTACGGCAACAGCGCTTCCAGTGCTGCGCCGCTCAGACCTTGCGCCACCAGTTCGGCGCGGGCTTCCTCGGTCGTTTTACCCAGCATCAACGCCTCGGTCTGCGCCAAACAATTGGCGAGCAGCATGTCATGATGCTCGCCCAGCGGATTGTGGCTGGCTATGGGAGCAAGGAAATCTGCGGGTATCAAGCGTGTGCCCTGGTGCAGCATCTGATAGAAGGAATGCTGGCCGTTGGTTCCAGGCTCGCCCCATACCACCATCTGGGTCGCATAATCGACTATGTGCCCCTCGCGATCTACGCGCTTGCCGTTGCTTTCCATTTCCAACTGTTGCAGATAGGCGGGAAAGTGCTGCAAATATTGATCGTAGGGCAGAATGGCATTTGCATCAGCGTCGAAGAAATTGGTATACCAGATTCCGAGCATACCCAGTATCACCGGCATATTTTTTTCCAGAGGCGCTTCACGGAAGTGCTGGTCCATGGCGTGGGCGCCGGCCAGCATGCTTTCAAAATTGTCCATGCCGATAGAAAGCGCAACGGGCAGGCCTATTGCCGACCACAATGAATAACGCCCACCGACCCAATCCCAAAATTCAAATACATTATCCGGGTTGATGCCAAACCTGGATGTCCCGGCAAGGTTGGTCGAAATCGCCACAAAATGTTTGGCGACGGCCTCCTCCGCGCCAAGATGTCGAACCAGCCAGGCCCGTGCGGAATGGGCATTGGTGAGCGTTTCCTGAGTGGTGAAAGTTTTTGAGCTGATGATAAAAAGAGTGGTTTCCGGGTCGAGCTGTTTGAGTGTTTCCTGCAAGTCGGTGGCATCTACATTGGAAACGAAATGTGCGTTCAGTCGCGCACTGCGATAATGCTTGAGCGCCTCGCTGGCCATGAGCGGCCCCAGGGCGGAGCCGCCGATGCCGATATTCACCACATCCAGCAATGGTTTACCGCTGTACCCGCGCAATGTGCCGTCGCGCACCGCCCCGGAAAACCGGCGCATGTGCTCCCGCACGCGCAACACATCCGGCATGACATCCTTGCCACCCTCATACACCGCTGAACCGCGAGGGGCGCGCAACGCGGTGTGCAATGCCGCACGCTGTTCGCTGCTATTAATTTTCTCGCCATTGAACATGCGTGCAATCCAGTCTTCCAGTTTCGACTGGCGCGCAAGGGTTAACAGACGTTCCAGGGTTTCGTCGGTGATAATATTTTTCGAATAGTCCAGCAGCAATCCATCCAGCTGCAAGGTGAATTTTTCAAATCGCGCCGGATCAACGCGAAACATCTCGCGCATGGTGCGCTGGCTGATTGCTGTTTGATGTGCCGTTAAAGCTTGCCAGGCAGGGGACAGGGTTAACTTCGACATAGTAGACACTCAATCATTATTACGGTACATCGAGTTATACATAGCGACATAAATCTACTGATGGAACTACTAGCCATTCGACTAGGCGGGCAGACAACGCCCGCCAAGTCGCTGGTTATGCGCGATTCGGGAGCGGGGTCGGTCAGTGCTCGCGATCCTCACATACTGATGTGTATGCTCCGGTCGCTGCGCGCTGGCCTCCCCCACCCCCAAACCGCTCGCTACGATTTCTGTCACTATGTATATTGTGAGGTTGCCTTGTTAAATTCGGTACCCTGTCATCCACTACGAATCAGCACCATATACCCTTCTCCCATTTATTCCAGCGAGTATTTGCCAAATCACCCATCAGGAATAGAGCATTGCATCAATTTCCTTTTCCGCCGCCACCCAGTCATCCAGCGCATGTCCGCTGGCGAAGCCGCGCCGCTCGGCGCGCAAATAAGCTGCGGCCGCTATCATCCTGTAACGCTCTTCAGGTTCAATTGATGATTTAGCCACACCTATATTGGATGTAATTTTCTTGCTTGGCGCAGCCATGCTCGCTGAAGGCCGGGATGCCTTGTTTGCAGCCGGTAACAGGTTTGCGGCTTTCGCCACGATCACCTTTCTGGCCGGAGTTGACGCCACTTTCTTGGCCAGTGTTTTTTTGGCTGTGATATTGGAGGCGGTTTTGGAAGTGGTTTTTTTGCCGGGTGAGATGTGCGATGTAGCCATGATTTTCCTTTCAGTAAAGGTCAATTTCAAGAACCCCAAACTACGGGGTCATGCCGGGGCCAGCACAATACCCGCCAGCGGCGGCAATTCTATCTCGGCGGAATAGGGCTGCCCCATCCAGGGCAACAGCTCGGCACGAATTTCGCCGCCATTGCCAAGGTTACCGCCGCCATAATGATGCGAATCACTATTAAAAATTTCCCGATAAGTGCAATCCAACGGCAACCCGATGCGATAGCGGCTACGCGGCACCGGGGTGAAATTAAACGCAGCAATGACCAGTTCACCGTTGCGGCCATGGCGCATAAAAGAGAGCAATGAATTGTCTGCATCCTGGCAGTCTATCCAGGAAAAGCCGTTCTGCTCGAAATCCTGTTGGTGCAGCGCCGACAAATTACGATACAGATGATTCAGGTCACGCACTGCATATTGTATACCTTGATGCGGCTCCAATCCAAGTTGCCACCACTCCAGTTCCCATCTAGCCTGCCATTCACGCCCCTGGCCAAACTCATTACCCATGAAATTTAGCTTTTTACCGGGAGTTAGCATCTGATAAGTCAATAATAGGCGAAGATTGGCAAATTTCTGCCAGGCATCGCCGGGCATTTTGTCGAGCAAGGAGCCCTTGCCATGCACCACCTCATCGTGCGAAAACGGCAGCATGAAGTTTTCGGTATAGGCGTACAGTTGGCTGAAGGTAAGCTGGTTTAGGTAATAGCGGCGGTGCACCGGGTCATGTTGCATAAAGCTGAGCGTGTCGTTCATCCAGCCCATGTTCCATTTCATCGAGAACCCCAGCCCGCCCAAATACACCGGGCGCGATACCGCAGGCCAGGAGGTGGATTCCTCGGCCAGCGTAAGCGCTCCCGGGAATACGTCATGCACCATGATATTGAGTTCTTGCAGGAAGGCTATCGCTTCCAGATTTTCCCGTCCGCCGAATTTGTTGGGCAACCACTCGCCTTCCTTGCGCGAATAATCGAGATAGAGCATGGAAGCCACCGCGTCCACGCGCAGCCCATCGAAATGAAACTGCGATAGCCAATAATGCGCGCTCGACAACAGAAAACTTTTTACCTCGTTGCGGCCATAGTTAAAAATATGCGTGCCCCAGTCCTGATGGAAGCCCAGGCGCGGATCTTCATGTTCATATAATGCGGTGCCGTCGAAACGCGCCAGCGCAAACGCATCCTGCGGAAAATGCGCGGGCACCCAGTCGAGCAGCACGCCGATACCAGCCTGATGGCAACTGTCCACGAAATGGCATAAATCGTCCGGTGAGCCAAAACGGCTGGTCGCGGCAAAATAGCCGGTGGCCTGATAACCCCACGATTCATCCAACGGATGTTCCGACACCGGCATCAATTCAACGTGGGTGTAAGCCATGTCCTTGATGTAGGGAATCAGATGTTCCGCCAGTTGACGATAAGTGTAAAAGCTACCATCCGGATGACGCTTCCACGAGCCGGCATGAATTTCATAAACATTGAGCGGGGAATGCAGCCAGTCCCAGTCGCGGCGTTGAGCCATCCATACCGTATCCTGCCAGGTGTGGCTGATGGTTATTCCGGCGCGCGCGGCAGTGCCGGGCCGCACTTCAAAGGCATGGGCGTAGGGGTCGGTCTTGACCAGCAAAGTGCCCGAACGATTGCGGATTTCAAATTTATATAACGCGCCTGGCGCAATCTCCGGCAGGAACAGCTCCCACACGCCGCTCGAACCATGCACCGCCATCGGATGAACGCGCCCGTCCCAGCGGTTGAATTCACCCACCACGCTAACCCGCTCGGCGTTGGGCGCCCATACCGCAAAGCGCACGCCGGATACTCCGTCAATATGGGTGGCATGCGACCCCAGCACGCGATAACCCTGATGCAGTTTTCCTTCGTTGAATAAATGCAAGTCAAAGCTGGAGATTTGTGGGGCAAATGCGTAAGGGTCGTATACCAGGCGCTGATTGCCGTCTTCAGTAACGCGCATCCGGTAAGGATGGGACGGCTGGCCGCTGCCATGCCATTCAAACAAGCCATCCGGGTGTACGCATTGCAGCGCCTCACTGCCCTGCGCCGTTTCAAGGCTGATATTGCTGGCGTAAGGATTGAATACCCGCACCACATAAGCACCTATTTCGCGGTGCGTACCCAGATACGCGTAAGGATCATGCAAGCGTCCCTGCACAAGTAAGTCGGCCCACGGATCGGCAATTATGTGCGGTTTTCTTTTCATGATAAATTGATTATAACCACTATTATGACCCGGCCATAACTACAATCTGCTACAGTTCTGCTGACTATCCAATACAGCATTCAGGGAGTGGGACATGATGAGTCCTGGAAGAAGGTTGCGTTATGACAGCTCGATGGCAAAAAATACTTATGCCATGGTTCTGGCGGGAGGGCGCGGAACACGTTTGCATCAACTGACAGATTGGCGAGCCAAGCCGGCGGTGCCATTCGGCGGCAAATTTCGCATCATTGATTTTGTATTATCGAATTGCGTTAATTCCGGCATTCGACGTATCGGCGTGGCAACGCAGTACAAGTCGCACAGTCTGATTCAACATATCCAGCGCGGCTGGAGCTTTCTTAACGGTCAGTTCGGCGAGTTCATTGACGTATTGCCGGCGCAACAGCGGATCGAAGAAATGTGGTATCGGGGCACGGCCGATGCCGTGCTGCAGAACCTGGATATCGTGCACGAGTCCAGTCCCGATTACGTCATGATCCTGGCAGGGGATCATGTGTACAAGATGAATTACGGCAAACTGCTGGCCTTCCATGTGGAAAAACAGGCCGACATGAGTGTCGCCTGCATCGAAGTACCCATAGCCGATGCCAGCGGATTCGGCGTGATGAGCGTGGACAAGGATGCGCGAGTGATGGAATTTCACGAGAAACCCAGCCACCCCACTGCGATCCCGGGCAATCCGGATCTGGTGCTGGCCAGCATGGGCATCTATGTATTCAACACGCGCTTTCTGTATGAGCAACTGATGCGCGACACAGACGATCCGCATTCCAGCCATGATTTTGGCAAGGACATCATCCCGCACCTGGTATCTGCGCACTATCGCGTCTTTGCCCAAAGCTTTAAAGATAGCTGCGTCAAGCTGGATGGCGGCGTGCCATATTGGCGCGATGTGGGTACGGTGGACGCCTACTGGGAAGCCAACATGGAGCTGGCCAAGGTTACTCCTGACCTCAATATGTATGATCAGGAATGGCCGATCTGGACCTACCAGGAACAATTACCACCGGCTAAATTTGTGTTCGATGACGACGAACGTCGCGGCATGGCCGTGGATTCGCTGGTATCGGGCGGCTGCATCATCAGCGGCGCTAACGTGCGTCGTTCGCTGCTGTTTTCCAACGTGACCGTTCACAGTTACAGCCGGGTCGAGGATTCGGTACTCCTGCCCAACGTCAAAGTGGCGCGCAATGTCACGCTCAAACGGGTGGTGGTGGACAAAAATTGCGTGATCCCGGAAGGCTTGACCGTCGGAGTGAATCGCGAGGAAGATGCCAAGCGCTTTTTTGTGAGTGATAATGGTATTACCCTGATTACGCCCGACATGCTGGGACAGGAAGTACACCGCATGCGCTAAATACGGGACGATTTAAACCCAGAAAATTCATGTGCCCGTCATTCCCCGAATTCGCCGGAATGACAAAGTTTTAGGTAATGGACTATCTGGGTTAAATGGAACTTTCATGACTAAACCCCTGGATTTGGTTTTTCTGTGGCACATGCACCAGCCGGACTACCGCGATTCCGCTACCGGTGATTTCCTGCTGCCGTGGGTCTATCTGCACGCGATCAAGGATTACACCGACATGGCTTATCATCTGGAGCAGCATCCGCAGGTGAAAGCCGTGGTGAATTTTGTGCCGGTGCTGCTGGATCAGCTGGAAGATTACCAGCAGCATTTCGCCAGTGGACAGATACGCGATCCGCTATTGCGGCTGCTGGCGCGCGAGAATCTCAATGATCTGAGCGAAGAAGAACGCGAGCTGGTGCTGGATAGCTGTTTTCGCAGCAACCACCACAAGATGGTCGCACCCTATCCCGCCTATAAGCGCCTGTCCGATCTGTTCAAAATGCTCGAACCGGACGGCAGCGTGGCGCTTGCCTACCTGTCCGGGCAATATATGGCCGACCTGCTGACCTGGTACCACCTGGTGTGGTGTGGCGAGAGCTTGCGCCGCGAACACGATCTGCTTATCCAGTTGATGAGCAAGGATGAAAACTTCACCCATGCCGATCGAAAAAAACTGTTCGATCTGATTGGTCAGACG
>JANPNS010000035.1:0-2708 GCA_031427575.1 Gallionellaceae bacterium | reverse complement strand
GAATTATTGTGGACCCCTGAGAGCCTGTGAAAAAACCCCACATCTTGTATTCGTTGGCGTGGCTCGTGCGTTATGTAGTGGTGAGGTCCGGACGCGAATGCGGGAGCACCATGAAGAACGAAACGCCTGAGTTCAGGACTGAAAGGCAGGCATGAGGAGCGAGGACTGAGGACTGAGTGAAAAGCGGGGTTGAGGTTTTTCTCAGTCCTCAGTCCTCGCTCCTAAATTGTTATTTATTTAAATTTGAATTAAAAATGACCATTTATAATTTCAGTGCAGGTCCCGCAGTATTGCCGCACGAGGTCTTGCTACAGGCAAAGGAAGAGTTGCTCGACTGGCATGGTAGCGGCATGTCGGTGATGGAGATGAGTCATCGCGGCAAGGAATTCATGGGCATCGCGGCAGCAGCAGAAAAAGACTTGCGCGATTTGCTCGGCATACCGGCTAACTACAAAGTGCTGTTCCTGCAAGGCGGTGCGCACTTGCAATTCGCCATGATTCCGCTGAATCTGTTGCGTGGCAAGGGATCGGCGGATTACGTCAATACCGGAGAATGGTCGAAAAAAGCCATCGGCGAGGCGAAGAAATTTTGTAATGTGAACGTGGTGGCGAATAATGCTGACAGGAATTTCTCATACATCCCGGCGTTCAATACCTGGAAGCTTGATCCGAATGCTGCCTATGTACATTACACCTCGAACGAGACCATAGGCGGTGTGGAATTCAACTGGGTGCCGCAATTAGATAATAAGCCTGGCGAGGTGCCTCTGGTGGCAGACATGTCATCGCATATATTGTCGCGTCCAATGGACGTGTCGAAATACGGTTTGATTTATGCCGGGGCGCAAAAAAATATCGGCCCGGCGGGTTTGTGCATCGTCATTGTGCGCGAAGATCTGGTTGGCCATGCCTACCCAGGCATTCCGGCCATGCTGGATTACAAGACTCACGCCGATAACGATTCGATGTACAACACGCCGCCTACTTATGGCATATACATGGCCGGGCTGGTATTCCAGTGGCTCAAGCGTAATGGTGGTTTGGCTGCGATGGAGAAGGTAAATATGGCCAAGTCCAAGTTGTTGTATGACGCGATTGATGCCAGCCAGGGTTTTTACCATTGCCCGGTGGTCAGGTCTGACCGTTCGCGCATGAACGTGCCCTTTACTTTGAAAAATACAGGCACGCTGAAAGACGCCCCTTCGACAGGCTCAGGACTGGATGGCGACTTCCTTAAACAAGCCGATGCTATCGGTTTGCTGCAACTCAAGGGACATCGTTCGGTTGGTGGTATGCGCGCTTCCATTTACAATGCCATGCCGCTGGCAGGTGTGCAGGCACTGGTTGCTTTCATGAACGATTTTGCCCGGAAAAAGGGTTAACAGAAAAATGACTAAGGGAAAAATGGCTAAGTTGTTTCAAATATTAACGCTGAACAAAATTTCTGCGGTGGGGCTGCATCGGCTGCCTGCCGAGCGTTACGTTGTCGGCAACGATATTACTAAGCCAGATGCGATTTTGGTGCGTTCGCACAACATGCTGGATATGCCCATTCCGGCCACTGTGAAAGCCATCGGCCGCGCCGGCGCGGGCACCAACAACGTGCCGGTAGCGAAAATGAATGCGCGCGGTGTGCCGGTGTTCAACGCGGCCGGTGCCAATGCCAACGCGGTCAAGGAGCTGGTCATTACGGGCATGCTGCTGGCCTCGCGCAACCTCATTCCGGCGTTGCAATTCACCGCAAGTTTAGCAGGGGATGACGCTGCTTTGCATAGCCAGGTTGAGGAGGGCAAGAAACATTTTGCCGGGATTGAGCTGCGCGGACGCACTTTGGGTATCATCGGCCTCGGCTCCATCGGGCGTCTGGTGGCGGATGCTGCCATTGGCTTGGGCATGCAGGTGGTGGGTTACGATCCGGACATTACCGTGGATGCGGCGTGGGGCTTGCCGTCGCAAGTAAAAAAGGCACACAGTATTGAAGATTTGTTAAAGCGCAGTGATTTCGTCACTTTGCACATCCCCCTACTGGATGCTACGCGCGGCCTTATCAATGACAAAAGGGTGCAAGCGATGAAAGCGGGCAGTGTGTTGCTGAATTTTGCGCGTGACGCCATCGTGGACGAGGACGCAATACTGGCCGGTATTGCTACCAAGCATATACGTTATTACGTGTGCGATTTTCCAACGCACAAGACGCAAGGCAATCCCGCTGTCATCGCGCTACCGCATCTGGGTGCCTCCACGCAGGAGGCGGAAGATAATTGCGCGGTCATGGTGGCAGAGCAGGTGCGCGATTATCTGGAGCACGGCAATCTGAGCAACACCGTGAATTTCCCCGCTGTGAACATGCCGCGCGAATCGGCGTTTCGCATTGCCATTGCCAATGCCAACGTGCCCAACATGCTGGGGCAGATTTCTACTGCGCTGGCCACTGCTGGTATCAATATCCACAACATGATTAATAAATCGCGCGGCGAAATGGCGTACACTTTGGTGGACACTGACAGCACTATCCCACACAATCTGATTGCACAAATTGCCGCCATTCCTGGTGTGCTGATGGTGCGCGATTTGCCTCTTGAAACGTGAAATTTGATGAGCGATAAAATAAAAAAATGTCGGGAGCAGATTGATCGTATAGACGATGACCTGCTCAAATTGCTCAACCAGCGCGCGGCGCTGGCGCAGCAGATCGGCCATGTCAAGGG
>JANPNS010000034.1:0-3517 GCA_031427575.1 Gallionellaceae bacterium | reverse complement strand
ATGCGCAGCACCAATCTGCTTGCCCTGACTCCGGGTATTCATCCCATTGTTGGCGATGATTTGTTCGCCATCGTCGAGCGTGCACCGGGGCGTAGTCGCAAAGAAGCACAACTGGAATGTCACCGCAAATACATTGATATTCAACTGGTGCTGGAAGGTGTGGACGAGATGGGATGGAAGCCGCTGCACGATTGCCGCGAGCCGGTTGCTGATTACAGCGCAGAGAAAGATATTCAGTTTTTTTATGATACTCCGGCCAGCTGGATTTCTACGCCGCCCAATGCGTTCTGTATTTTTTTTCCGGAAGATGCACATGCGCCGTTGGTGAGTGACGGTAATATCCGCAAGGTAATATTCAAGGTGATGGTGGAGAAATTCCAGCAACCCTTGTAGGGGCGCGATTTATCGCGCCTATTTTCGGGTGACAGAATTAACCAGGGCGCGATGAATCGCGCCCCTACACATCGAACGCGACGTCACCCTCAGCTATCGCATCACCCATTTGAATATTCTTGAAATCAAACAGACTGCCGTCCAGCAGATGTGACGGCGCGACGTTTTGCATGGCGGTAAAAATGGTCTGGCTGCGCCCCGGATACTGGCGCTCCCACGCGGTCAGCATTTCCTTGATGTTCTGGCGTTGCAGGTTTTCCTGGGCGCCGCACAGGTTGCACGGGATAATGGGAAATTCCATACCACGCGCAAAGCGGGCGATGTCTTTCTCGGCGCAATAGGCCAGCGGGCGGATGACAATCTGGTCGCCTTTGTCAGTGACTAGTTTGGGCGGCATGGATTTGAGTTTGCCGCCGAAGAATATATTCAGGAACAGCGTTTCTATCATGTCGTCGCGGTGATGTCCCAGCGCAATTTTATTCGCGCCCAGCTCGCCTGCCACACGATAGATAATGCCGCGCCGCAATCGTGAGCACAGCCCACAGGTGGTTTTTCCTTCGGGGATTTTTTCCTTGACGATGGCGTAAGTATCCTGCGTTTCGATGTGATATTCCACGCCGAGCGATTTCAGATAATTCGGCAACACCTCAACCGGAAAGCCCGGCTGCTTCTGGTCCAGATTCATCGCGATAAGCCGAAAATCAATGGGCGCGCGCTTTTGCAAGGTGCGCAAAATTTCCAGCAAGGTATAGGAATCCTTGCCGCCAGACAGGCACACCATGATGGTGTCGCCTTGCTCGATCATGTTGTAGTCGCCAATGGCGCGGCCAACCTGCTGCTCCAGTCGCCCACGCAGGCGGTTAAAGTTGGTGGAGGTGTGCTCGAATTGTATGGGTTGGGTAATTGCGTTCATGGTTAGTTTTAGCTGGTAGCCAGTAGCTGGTAGCGTGTAGCTGAAGTAAGGCCGATTTAGCTACCCGCTACCAGCTACTGGCTGCACTTTCAAATGTTTACACTGCGCCCGCCATCCACCGTAATGATCTGTCCAGTGATGTAAGGCGCGTCATTCAATAAAAATTGCACCGTCCGTGCAATGTCTTCTGGTTCGCCCTGGCGCTTTAACAGAGTATGCGCCACTATCCTGCGGCGCAATTCTTCGTCATCCCACTCCGCGCTTTCCGGCCATACTATAACACCGGGGGGGAAACGGCATTGACCCGCACCTGCGGCGCCAGTTCCTGCGCCAGTGCGCGCGTGAGAGCGGCCAGCCCGCCTTTTGCTATGCTATACAACAGATGCCCGTGCATCGGACGTTCCGCATGAATATCCACGATGTTGACGATGGCACCGAGGTTGCGCCTCAATTCCGGAGCAGCGGCTTGTGCCAGCAGCAGCGGCGCTTTGAGGTTGGTGCCGATCAGGTCATGCCAATGCTGCTCGTTAATTTCGTCCAGCGGCGTAGCAAAGAAGCTGGAAGCGTTATTGACCAGCGCATCCAGCCTCCCAAAATGGCTGATGGTCTCCTGCACCAGCCGGGACAAGGCTTGGTGGTCAAGCAAGTCAGCCTGAAAACTCTTTGCAGAGCCGGGCCGTTCGGCCTGCAACTCGGCCTGCAAGACTTGCGCTTCCTGTGCTGACGACCGGTAATGTAACGCAATGCGCGCACCAGTCGCGTGCAGCCCGCGGCAAATTGCTGCGCCCACGCGCTTTGCTCCGCCGGTCACCAATATGACTTTGCCTTGCACCTTGCTCTCCATTAGACTTGTACCTTGCAATTTACCATAGAGCACCGCTGGCCATTTATAATCCTGGGCGAGATTGTTTCTTGCGCAACGCAATATCGTAACTGGGCTTAGATTTATACGGCTACCTCTATCCCAGGAACTGCTATGTCTTCTCTGCCGTCGCCTTCCCCCGAAGCCCAAGCGCACAGTGCGAAACTGTGCCAACTGATTCATCACGACATTAAGCTGCAAGGCGGGTGGATACCATTTTCACGCTTCATGGAGCTGGCGCTGTATGCACCGGGGCTGGGCTATTACAGCGCGGGATCGCGCAAGCTCGGCGCAGCCGGAGATTTCGTCACCGCACCGGAAATTTCCCCGCTGTTTGGCCGCACATTGGCGCGCCAACTAATGGAAATCATGACGCAAAGCACGCCGCACATCTTGGAGCTGGGTGCGGGTAGCGGCAAGCTTGCGGTCGATGTGCTGAGTGAGCTGGAACGGCACAATAATTTGCCCGAGCGCTATGACATCCTGGAAGTCAGCGCCGATCTGCGCGCCCGGCAACGTGCGCTGCTGCATGAGCGCCTGCCCCATTTAGCAAATCGCGTGCATTGGCTGAATACCCCGCCGGACAGTATTTCCGGCGTGCTTATTGCCAACGAAGTGCTGGACGCGTTGCCGGTGCATCTGGTGCGCTGGACCGATGCACGTATTGTTGAACGCGGCGTGGCAAGTGAGAAAAATAATTTTGTATGGCAGGAACGCCTGCCGCAAATTCCTGCGCTGCACCATCTGGCGCAGCAGATCAGCGTGCCGGACGATACCCTCAGCGAAATTTCACTCGCCGCACGCGGCCTGGTCAGCAGCCTTAGCACGCGCCTGCGGCAAGGCGTACTATTGTTCATCGACTATGGCTTTGGCGCACGCGAGTACTACCATCCGCAACGCAACGGCGGCACACTTATGTGCCACTACCGGCACCATGCACACGACGACCCCTTGTTCCAGCCCGGCTTGCAGGATATCACCTCACATGTGGATTTTACTGCGGTAGCAGAGGCTGCCATAGACGCTGATTTGCATCTCTATGGTTACACCACGCAAGCGCATTTTCTGATCAACTGCGGCATCACCGACTTACTGGAGGAGACCGACCCAGACAGCGTGCTCGACTACCTGCCGCTTTCCGCGCAGTTGCAAAAGCTGACCAGCCCGGCAGAAATGGGGGATTTATTCAAGGTCATTGCCTTGGGCAAGGGTATCGCTCAACCGCTGTGCGGATTTGTGGCGGGGGATAAATCGCGATTTTTGTAAGGGAGTCTTAAAACAACTCAATATCTCCGCTGGTCAGGATGTTGCCCAACTTGCCTTCCGCAAGTAATTTTTCATACGAGCAG
>JANPNS010000033.1:0-3809 GCA_031427575.1 Gallionellaceae bacterium | reverse complement strand
CAACGCCGTGACCATGACGCGCAGCGAGGCGCAGGCGGCATTCAACAATCCCATGGTGTACATGGAAAAGTTTTTGGAAAATCCGCGCCATATCGAATTTCAGGTGCTGGCTGATTCCTACGGCAATGCGGTCTATCTGGGCGAGCGCGATTGTTCGATGCAGCGCCGCCACCAGAAAATTATTGAGGAAGCCCCCGCCCCCTTGCTTAACACGCGCCAGCGCGACAAAATCGGCGAGCGCTGCGCGGAGGCTTGCCGCAAGATCGGCTACCGCGGCGTAGGTACCTTTGAATTTTTGTTTGAAAATGGCGAATTCTTCTTCATAGAAATGAATACCCGCGTGCAGGTGGAGCATCCGGTCAGCGAAATGATTACCGGCATTGACATTGTGCAGCAACAAATACGCATCGCGGCCGGCGAGAAACTGGGCTTCAAACAAAAAGATGTCGTGTTCAAAGGGCATGCCATGGAGTGCCGTATCAACGCTGAACACCCATACAAATTTACTCCCTCACCCGGCCGCATCACTACTTGGCATCCGCCTGGCGGCCCAGGCATACGTGTGGATTCGCATGTCTATGCCAATTATTTCGTGCCGCCTCATTATGATTCCATGATCGGCAAGATCATTGCCTACGGCGATACGCGCGAGCAGGCCATGGCACGCATGCGTATCGCCCTGTCGGAAATGGCGGTAGAAGGCATAGAAACCAATATCCCGCTGCATCAGGAGCTGTTACAGGATGCTGCATTCATGCGTGGCGGCACCAGCATCCATTATCTGGAACAGAAACTGGCTGAGCGCACCAAAGGCAAATAACATGGCGTGGCGCACACTGACTGTGAACGCTGATGCGCAGCATGCAGATAGCCTGAGCGATGCCTTGCTGGAGCTCGGCGCACTGTCGGTGGACATTCATGATGCGGAAGCTGACACACCAAAAGAACAAGCCATGTTTGGTGAGCCGGGCGAACCTGCGCCCCATCTGTGGTCGTATAATCAGGTTACCGCCCTGTTTCCTGAAGCAGCGCCGATAGAGGCCATTATGCTGCAAGCGTCACACGTCCTTGGACTGAAAAGCCCCCTTACCTACAGTACGGCAATGTTGGCCGATAACGACTGGGTGCGCCTGACCCAGGCGCAGTTCAATCCTATACGCATCTCGCAGCGACTATGGATAGTGCCCAGCTGGCACACGCCGTCCGATCCCGCTGCGATCAACATAGCTCTCGACCCCGGGCTGGCTTTCGGTACCGGCAGCCACCCTACTACCCGCTTGTGCCTGTGCTGGCTGGATGACAACATCCGTGGCGGAGAAAACGTGCTGGATTATGGCTGCGGCTCCGGCATACTGGCCATCGCCGCGCTCAAGCTGGGCGCGGCCAGCGCCAGCGGTGTGGATCTCGATGCCCAAGCAGTGCAAGCCAGCTGCGACAATGCCGCAGCCAATCAAGTGCAGGCAAATTTCTATCTGCCCGATGCCGCTGCGCAAGTGCAGGCAGATATCGTCATCGCCAATATCCTGACCAATCCACTCAAGGTGCTCGCGCCGTTACTGGCAGGCACCACCCGGCAAGGGGGGCGGATAGTCCTGTCGGGCATTCTCAGCGAACAGGCCGAAGAGGTCATGGCTATTTATGCGCAATGGTTTGATCTTGAGCCGCCAGTTAAGGAAGAAGGTTGGGCGCGCTTGTGCGGTGTAAAACTCCGAAGAACTTTTGGCCGGGCACCCGGATGAGTGCTATTACCCAATGTCCAGAGTGTGACACTCGTTTCAAGGTTAGTCAGACACAACTTGAAGCTTACCAGGGCATGGTACGTTGCGGGCACTGTCAGGCGACGTTTAATGCCATGCAACACCTGTATGACGACCAGCCCAGCCCGCAACTTTCCCTGCCCATGGGTGCCGCAATAGCGGCGCAATCGCCGACGGTAACGACACCAGATAAAAATAATGTGGCCGTTACCAAAGTGGGCAGCACTGCCCAGCTTTCTTCGCCACTCACTTTGACACAACAATTTTCGGTTTTGAAAATGGCCGATGAAGTCCCGCATCGGCCAATCAAAAAATGGTTCTCCTGGCTGTGGGCCACAGGCACTTTCCTGTTAATCATGGTATTGCTGGCACAGGCCGGCTATTTTCTCCGGGTAGAAATTGCAGCACGTCTGCCCGGCCTAAAGCCCGCGCTTACGACCTATTGTATCTGGCTTAAATGCAGCATCCCGCTGCCGAAAAAAGCGCAGCTGATGAGCATAGAGTCTTCCGACCTGGAAGCCAGTCCGGCACAAGGCAATATCATTGCTCTCGATGTTAGCTTGCGCAACCGTGCGCCCTACACCCAGGCCTACCCTAATCTCGAACTGACTCTCACCGACACTACCGACATGGCGCTGGCACGGCGTATTTTCCAACCGGCGGAATACCTGAAGCCCGGCGAGGACGAGAACCGTGGGCTGTCGCCCGGTCGTGAAATCAGCATAAAGTTGCACCTTGATACCACCGACTTGAAGCCGACCGGGTATCGGTTATTTCTGTTTTATCCGTAGTCGTTATTGCTCCCCTCCCCCTTATTCCGGTATAGTTCGCCCCGCCGTTTAGCTCAATTGGGAGAGCGTGTAACCTAGCAGCACAGGTTACACCGCCGAAGGCGTAACACCCGTAACCGCTCAGGCTCACGAACCGTTGGTACAGGCAAATCTGGAGAGTGCTGATTACTCAGCCACCGAAGGGGCACGCAACGCGAGTTGTAATCTCTCAGGTATCAAGGACAGATGGGGCGCAGCGCGATTTCGTGCCGCGCCTTTTTTATTTTCGGAACATAACATGGCTCTCAAGCAGACCCCTCTTAATACCGCACACCGCGCCATGGGCGCCAAGATGGTTGATTTCGGCGGCTGGGATATGCCGGTTAATTACGGCTCACAGATAGATGAGCACCATCAGGTGCGCCGCGATTGCGGCATGTTTGACGTGTCGCACATGCGCACGGTGGACATCCACGGCGAGGGGGTGCGCGCTTTTCTGCGCTACCTGCTGGCCAATAATGTGGACAAGCTGCAAACTTCCGGCAAGGCGCTGTATTCCTGCATGCTGCGCGCGAATGGCGGCGTGATTGATGACCTGATCGTGTACTTCATGCGGGAAGACTGGTTCCGCATTGTGGTGAACGCGGGTACTGCTGACAAGGATATTGCCTGGATGCGTGAACAGGCAGCCGTACATGCGCCACAATTGAAGATCACTTCGCGCAATGATCTGGCCATGGTGGCCGTGCAAGGGCCGAATGCGCATGCCAAAGTGTGGCAGGTGTTGCCGCAGACCAAGACTGCGACCGAAGCATTGCAGATTTTTCAGGCAGCGGATTGTGGCGATTATTTCGTGGCGCGCACCGGCTACACCGGCGAAGAGGGTTTTGAAATTATTCTGCCAGCAAACAAAGTGGAGGCGTTCTGGAATGCGCTGCATCAAGCAGGCGTCGCACCCATCGGACTCGGCGCGCGCGATACCCTGCGCCTGGAGGCGGGCATGAATTTATATGGACAAGACATGGACGAAACCATCAACCCGCTGGAAGCCGGGCTGGCCTGGACGGTGGATTTGAAGAGCGAGCGCGATTTCATCGGTAAAGCCGCGCTGCTGGCGAATCCGCCCACGCGCAAAATGGTGGGATTGGTATTGCTCGATCGCGGCGTGTTGCGCGGCCATCAGCAAGTGCATTGCGCACAAGGCGTGGGTGAAATCACCAGCGGCAGCTTTTCGCCGACGCTGGAAAAATCCATCGCATTGGCGCGCGTACCGAAAGAGGTG
>JANPNS010000032.1:0-12794 GCA_031427575.1 Gallionellaceae bacterium | reverse complement strand
GGCTTTGGGCCAACGGTTAGAAAGTCATACACCAACCCGCATTCTGAGTCACTGCTGTTCTTTGCTCTTTTTGCGGCGCGCAATAGCATCGTTGTCATGGCATTGGAAAATTATTCGGTTGCCACCGTCTTGTTTCCGGCTGCCATAGCGGTCGCATGTGTTCTGCTTATGGTGCTAATTGTGTATCGGAGGCATGAGTGGCATCTAACCCTACGCTCAAGCGGGACTGCGCAAAAGCGCGCAGCCCCTTAGCTTCACGTTAGACGGCCACCGCATCTCCTCTATGGGCTATCTTGTCACACCGGGCCTGCTAAAAAAGTCTAATGATTTGAAGGCCGAGATTTTCGAGGCCTCAATCAGAGAGGAGAGAAAATTATGAAGATGTTTGACGTACAAGGCATAGATTTGCAAACAACCCAGAAGCAAGCCTTTTCCTATATTGCAGATCCAGCCCAGTTGCCACAATGGACGAATGCCTTTGCATCGGTAAGCAATGGAAAAGCAGTTTTACGAACCCCAAATGGAGAAGTCGAGATTGATCTTGTGGTTCAGTCATCGGAGGAGCAAGGGACGATAGACTGGTTGATGACATTTCCCGATAGCAGCGTCGCGACTGCCTTCTCACGGGTGGTGAAGCTCGACTCGAAAAATTGCGTTTACACCTTCGTTTTAACGCCCCCGCCCGTACCACTTGAACTGCTCGAAGGTGCGCTGGAGGCGCAGTCTCACATTATTGCCGAGGAACTTCAAAAACTAAAGAATATCCTCGAAAACCATGGATGAACAAACGACTGAAAAAATTGCAGATACCCTTGAACACCAAGTCGTTCGTGCCCAATCTGGAAATCGTGCCGCGCTGGAGTCTGTAGTTCGCGCGGTACAGAAGGATGTGTACAGTCTATCTATCCGCTTCCTCTGGCATCCGCAGGATGCGGAAGACGCTACTCAGGAAATTCTCATCCGCGTCATCACCGGCCTGGGTAGCTTCCGGGGGGAGAGCGGCTTTCGAACCTGGGTCTATCGCGTTGCCAGTAACGCATTGTTCACGATGCGGAAACAACGAATGGAACAGCAATCACTGAGCTTTGAACAGTTCGCTGAAGATTTGGCTGATGGCTTGTCCGATACTCCTTTGCGTATTGAAGATGACTTAAGTGAAAAGTTACTTCTGGAGGAAGTGAAGATCGGATGCACTCTGGCAATGTTGCAATGTCTGGATCGTAACCACCGCATGGCGTATATCCTTGGCGAAATTATGGAACTTGACCACCTCCAAGCGGCAGGAGTGCTTGAAATTACATCCGCAGCTTTTCGGAAGCGACTTTCACGGGCGCGGGGGAGCATCCTCTCGTTCATGGCGGCTCATTGTGGGTTGATAAATCCAGACAACGCTTGTCGATGTCATCGGCGGGTTGACACTGCCATAGCCCTTGGGTGCATAGATTCGTCGCATCTGCTATTCGCTTCGTCACAGCAACAGGCAAGGCGGTTTCCACAGGTGTTGGTCGAGATAAGGCAGCTTGAGGAAACTCGCCGAGCTGCGGCACTGTATCAATCGCACTCGGAGGTAAGGACGTCAGGTGCTTTCGTTGCTTGGTTGAAAAAGTTACTCGATGAAGTGCCAGACAGACATCTTAGTGAAAAGGCCGTCTAACCCTGCGTTCGAGAGGGACGCGCCAAAAGTGGCGCGCCCCTCAACTTAACGTTAGGTGTAGAAGACGCGCCCAATAATTCTTGAGCACATCCAAATTGATTAACCGTTACGCCGAATCAATTCACGTCGCGACTTCATGGCAAATGCGCCATCGCCAATTAATCCGCATGCCAATGAAGCGATAATGAGAAAGACTGGAAATTCCCAGCCACCGCCTTGACCTGAAAATACCCATCCATTGGGAATATGTGTCCATGTGGCAACCAACATAATGGGGATCAAGAGCAATGCCGCGTAGCGACCATAGATGCCAAGCACGATGGCGAGTCCACCAACTATTTCCAAAATAAACACAGGCCAAGCGAATGCTGCGGGTAAGCCTTGTGTGCCAAGCCAAGTGGCGAAGCCGGGTATGGTGAAGACAAACCACTTCAACAGTGCATGTGCGATCCAGATCGTGCCGAGTCCAACCCGCAGAACGAACGCGCCACAGGGAGCGAATCTCTCGTCAATAATACTCATTTAGCACCTCCGACGATGTCAAGTGGCAACCCTGCTTCCTTCCATCCCTTCTTCCCTTCTACGTATTGGTAAACACGGCTATATCCCAATCCTCTCAGGGTTTCTGCCGCGATATGCGAATTTTGGCATTCTGAATTCGCGCAGTACACGACTACGGCACCGCTTTTGTCGGGGATAAGGCGGGAGGCGGTAACTTGCACTTCGTCGTGCGGAATGTTGATCGCACCCGGCAAATGTTCAGCTTCGTAGTATTTTCTGGGCAACGCTTCAACAATCGTATGCCCCTTGCCGGAGGCAATCAGTGTTTTTAGGTCTTCACGCGATATAAGTTGGTTCATATAAAACTCCTTTTCGGCGATCTTAATTATAGTTGCGATTGCAACCAATATGAATCTATCAGATATTAGTTGCGAATGCAACCAGTGCTAAGTACAATGCGTTTATGAAAATTGTTCCCTCCAAGCAAACCGAATTAGCATGGATTCTGCTCATTCGAGCTCAACAGGTTCTGCTCAGTCAGGTCGAGACCGCGCTTAAAGAGGCCGGGCTACCGCCACTGTCGTGGTATGACGTATTGCTTGAACTGGATCGCGATCCTGATTCTGGTCTCCGGCAATATGAAATCGGAGAGCGTGTATTACTCAACAAACATAACCTGTCTCGTTTAATTGACCGATTGGAAAGCGATGGGCTCGTCAAACGCCGAGCCTGCGACGTTGACGGACGAGGCAACATTGTGAAAATCACGGGAAATGGTGCACAATTAAAACAGGAGATGTGGCCGGTATACGCAAAAACAATTCAAGAACTGATTGCTGAACCTCTCTCGGCTACACAGGTGCGATGTCTCGCTGAGATTATGAGCACACTCTTGGAAAAACATGTGGTCAAGGTACTATGAAAGCTACACCTAACCCGGCGTTCGAGCGGGACGCCGCAAAAGCGCGGCGCCCCTCAACTTTACGTTCGGCGTCATGAGAAGGTTTGTGGGGAATCATGAAGCGATTGATTGACCTTTCTAACGAAGAGGCACGAGTCCATTTCTTGAAGGGCAGTAGCTACTTCAATGGGGACTTGCCTCGCTACATCAGCTTTGAGCCGATTTTGAGTGAAGTTGCGTCCATTTTGAACGGTGGCAACTATGCTCAGTTCAAGGCCGCAAGCCCCAACGAACTTTCTAACGTCAATTATGGCTTTATCGCGAATAAGGACGGCAAGCTCTCCTGGCGGCCTTATGAGTTAATACATCCAGCCATTTATGTCTCGATGGTAAATGTCATTTGCGATAAGGAAAACTGGCAATTCATCAAAACACGACTGGGCGAGTTTGAAAACGGAGTGGTCGATTGTTGTAGTGCGCCGGTGATGTCGGTCGACCATCAAACCGATGTTGCAACTCAAATTAAAAACTGGTGGCAGAGCGTCGAGCAACGGTCGCTGACCTACTCTTTGGAATTCAGCCATCTTCTTCATACCGATGTAACTGACTGCTACGGTTCCCTGTATACGCATAGCATTTCTTGGGCGTTGCACGGTTTAGATGAAGCCAAGAACGGCAAAGGCAAGAACTCGCTTCTCGGCAACAAAATTGATTCACATATCCAAGCTGGCCGCTACGGGCAAACCAACGGTATTTCACAAGGTTCGGTACTCATGGACTTCGTGGCGGAAATAGTCCTTGGATATGTTGACGAACAGATCAATCTCGATCTCATGGGTAGCAAGGACATCAGAATACTCAGATACAGGGATGACTACCGGATATTTTCAAATAGCGACGAGCGAGCTGAGGCTGTCCTAAAGATTGTGAGTGACAAGTTGCGAACTGTGGGAATGAGGCTTGGTTTATCAAAAACGTTCTCGTGTAGAAATGTTGTCGAAGGATCCATTAAGCCCGACAAGCTGGCGGGCATCGAGCTTCAAGACCTCGGCAATTCAAACGCCAAAACGATTCAAAAGCAGCTATTGAGGTTGCACTCTTTCGGCCAACGGTTTCCGAATAGTGGCGCTCTCAGAAGGCTCGTTGGTGAGTTCCACACAAGTGTTTCCAAACAGACAGACGCCCCAGACGACCTAGACGTGCAGGTCGCCATTGCAACTGATATTGCATTTGTATCCCCGGCAACGTTCCCGGCCGTGGCTGGTATCTTGAGCCATTTGATTTCACTTGCTCCGAGTGAAGAAAAGGTGCGCCTGTGGACGAAAGTGCGGGAAAAGATGGCTCGCGTTCCCTACAACGGCTATCTCGAAATTTGGTTGCAGCGTGTCACACAACCAAAGGCCGTTGGCATCAAGTTCGAAAGCAACGAGCCTATTTGCAAGATTGTGAACGGAGAGTCGCTACAGTTATGGGAATGCAGCTGGATTTCCAACGATGCACTTAAAAAGGCCCTGGAAGTTAGCAAGATTGTCGTAGCAGATGCGGGCGAAGTCGCGGAAGTGGTTCAACCGGAAGAAGTGGAATTGTTCAAGCAAAACGCATGGGCGTACTAATCAACTGTGAGGGCTCAACAGTGCAAATGACGCCGAACCCGGCAGTCAAGCGGGACTGCGCAAAAGCGCGCAGCCCCTTACTTTTACGTTAGAAGATCAAAGATCATGGATATGGAGCTGGCTAAACTATTGGTAGTAATTGTCATTGGTTTAGGCGGTTGGTATGTCGTTCATCGACTTAACTCCAGCCGCGATCAACTCAATAGACGCAATGACCTCAAGGTAGAATATTTATTGAAGGCGTATAGAAGTTTATCTAACGCTGCTAATCGAGCGAGTCCAGATGAATTCGCCTTTCAGTTTGAAGAAGCAGTTTCGGATATTCAGCTCTTGGGGTCACCAAGACAAATTGAGTTGTTGCACAAAGCTCTATCCGAAACTGACAGTGAAGGTGGACACATGGGCGTAAATGATGTTCTTGAAGAGCTGAGATGTGATCTGAGAAACGAATTGGCCCTGGAGAAAATTTCTACTCAAGCAAAATATTTCCGTTTCAAGCGTCGAGGTAACCGGTGAAAACTTCTAACCCGGCGTTCAAGCGGGACTGCCGCAAAAGCGCGGCAGCCCCTTAACTTCACGTTAGAGCGCACATGCCACATCGCCAATCAATCAAAGGAGCGCTTGCCCTTATCTTTCAGGGCATCGACAAGCTCAAGGAACAATTTCCAACCAAGGCTTTCACAATCGATGGTCGTCTTGTCGGTGACATTGGAGAAATTATTGCGTCGCTTGAGTACGACATCACGCTTTACGATGCACAGACAGCCACCCATGACGGTCAAACCTCAAATGGACGGAAGGTTCAGGTGAAGGCCACGTTCAAAGACAAACTCACCATGACTGCTGTCCCTGAGTTGTACTTGGGGTTGCAGTTGTTTAAGGACGGCACCTCTCGCGAGATATTCAACGGCCCAGGTTCTTCTATCTCTGAAAAGTTCTCTCACCGAAAAGGAATTGGTGAAAAGCAGCTATCTTTCTCAGTAGCAGCACTCGCGGAACTTTCTAAGACAGTTGATTCAAAGCGGCGTGTTCCAAAACGTGCGCTCTAACCCTTGTATTATCCCTGCACATAAACCCTGATGGAATTGATACCATCAAAACCGAGTTGTAATTCTTGAGAGGCATCTCAAGAACGAGCGACTGGATGCCGTTCTAACCCTTTGGCATTTAGCCGGTAGCGTAGATTTTGCAGCAGTCGCTCACCCGCAAGTCAAAGATCGGACAGTATCTTTGGCCCGGCCCAGCCGGAAGCCCGCATTCACAAGGTTGATCACGAAAGGGATTTTATGCGCAACAACTTCAAGGAGAAGGGATGAATTTGTTTAATTTAGGATTAGATGTTGCCAAAGCCAAGCTGGATTGCGCGCTGCGTTTCCCGGATGGCAAGTACAAAAGCAAAGTTATTGAAAACACCCCCAATGGCTTTAAAACATTGGTCGAGTGGCTCGCAAAGCATGGCGCAGCATCGGCGCATGTCTGCATGGAAGCGACGGGCGTGTATTGGGAAGCCGTGGCCGAGTATCTGGCAAACCAGGGCATGCCGGTTAGCGTGGTCAACCCCGCACAGATCAAGGCATATGGCCAATCGCAATTAGTGCGCACCAAAACAGATAAAGCCGATGCGCGGTTAATTGCCAGCTACTGTGCCGAGCGCCATCCTGCACCGTGGCAAGCCCCGTCAGCCAATGAGCAGATGCTGCGCGCCATGGTGCTGCGACTGGAATCGTTACAAATCATGCGCACTCAAGAGAGCAACCGCCTGGAGGTGTCGCGCGATGTGGTGAAGTCGGGCATTACTTCTCATATTGAATGGCTGGATGAAAAAATCAAAGCGTTGGCGAAAGAGATTCGTGAGCATATGGAGGGCGACGCCACCCTAAAAGACAAGCAAACACTGCTGGATAGCATTCCGGGATTGGGGGAGCGCACCATCGCGATACTGCTGGCCTACTATGCCGACCTGGGACGTTTCGGCAATGCCAGACAGGCCGCTGCTTTCGCGGGCGTTGATCCGCGCCAATACGAGTCAGGCACAAGCGTTAAAATGAAGCCACGGATGTCAAAAATAGGGCACGCCTTTTTGCGCAAAGCCCTTTATATGCCGGCGATGGTTGCGTTGTACAAAACGGCTTGGGGGAAACGTTTTCGCGAACGCTTGGCTGCTGCGGGCAAACCGCCCAAGCTCATTATCGGGGCAATGATGCGTAAATTGATTCATGTGGTCTTCGGTGTGCTCAAGTCGAAAAAATTATTCGATCCAGAGTTGCATGGATGTTGACGGGGATAACAGTATCTACGCTCAAGCGGGACTGCGCAGTGTCAATTCCACGCACTTATTACATTTCTAATTTAATAATGCCATAATATACACTTCTGGTCAGAGTAAGGATGGGTGTGCGATGGGCATGGCAGCGAGAGGACACGAAATGCTGGAGCAGGCGAAAGCCCAGCTCGTCCGGGCAAAGACAGTAGAGCAGTTGCGGCAAGCGCAGGCGGTGGTACTCCCCTTGTCATGCGGCCTGTCGCTGGAGCAGACCGCCGCTTTGCTGGGAATATCAGTCAGTTGGACATGCAAACTCCGCACCCGCTTTGCGCGTGGCGAAATCATCGAATCGAAAGCCGACCGCGAACACCGGCCACGGCAGAACATGAACCCGGGAGAGGAAGCGGCGTTTCTGGCGCCCTTCATCGAGAAGGCACGGTCCGGCGGGATGCTGGTGGTGAGTGAAATCAAACGGGCGCTGGATGCCCGCTTGGGGCGCAAGACAGCCCTGGCCTCAACCTACAACCTGCTGCACCGCCACGGATGGCGCAAGCTGGCTCCCGACAAACGCCACCCCAAGGCCGATGTGGCCGCCCAGGATGACTGGGAAAAAAACTCCCCGAAATCCTTGGCGAAATCGACCGGACATGGCCGGGCGAAGGCGCGATCCGGCTGATGTTTCAATCCGAAAAACTTGTGGCCGGGCACCCGGACGAAGCGCGCTTCGGGCGCATCTCCGACACGCGCTACTGTTGGTGCCCTAAACCTTTTCGCCCAATGGTCCGGGCCATGGTCACGCAGGAATACACCTACGCCTATGCCGCCGTGTCGGTGGCCGACGGCGGGCTGGACACGCTCATCCTGCCGCATGTCAATGGTGACTGAGGGTAGGGGGCGTCCATTACATTATTTCTAAATTAAACCTGACTTTGTCGGCTTCGCCTTGCCGTACTACTTGTACTGTCTGCGGCTCACCTTCGTGTCATCTTTAATTTGGAAATGGAATTACATATCAAATATATGCGGCGTCGCAATTTTTTGCTCGCGCCTTGTCTCGCTTAGGATTTTGAATTTTTAGAGGTGCCCTATGGTAGGTTGACTATTGCGAAGTGTTAAGCGGCAGAAGACTTCAAGCGCCTTTCGATCCATGTATCCAGCGACCACAGGCCGCAGCCGCGCACAAGCAGGACGGCGAGCAATATTCCCCAATAGAGATGATGATTCAGTCCCGCCTCACTCAAGCTGGTGTAATAGGAGATGACCGCGACACCGTTCAGAATAAATAATCCCAATGCGCTAAATCGCCCCAACAGCCCGATCACCAATAAAGCCGACAGGCCCAGCTCGGCGCTGGTAGCAAGATAGGCGGCAATTTCCGGCGGCAACAGGGGCACCTGATATTCATCGGCAAATAAGTAGAGCGTGCTATCCCAGTTTTGTATCTTGGTCAGGCCGGATTTGAAGAATACGTTGGCGATAAATACTCGTAAAAATAGATCCAGTGCTGGTGCCAGATATTCGAGTAGCCTGCTTCCAGCGTAATATATTCCGGCGATGCGACGTAGTTGTCCCATGTTTATCTCCTAAGTTAAGAAAAAGTCGATCAGTACCGCACGTGCGACCAGCGTATTCAGCGTAGCCGTCAAATCAAAATCGGGATAGCTTGCCAGCACGGCCTCTGTTGCCACGCCGAGCGTTGCGCCAGCTTGTGTGTGGCGCAGCCAGTCCGCAGCGGCAGCCGACAAGGCACTGACTGCCACCCCATCATGGCTGCGGCTGACCAGCAGGTCACCGCCTGCCTGGTCTAGGTCAATGTGGAAATCCGCGTTTGCGCCGGGCTGATGAGCCTGCCACATGTCGAGCAGCGGGTAGGGCGAATGCAGCACGCAGCAGGCTGGATGGCACTGCCAGGTCAGCTTCTCGTATTCGGACTCAGAAAACTCGCGTAATCGTAAGGGATTGAAAGGGGCACGGTCGGCGGCGTAATAAGCCAGGTGGCATGCCCATTCCAGTCGGGCGAAATCAGCCAGGTAGGGCAGGCTTTGCGCGGCTGAAAAGTTGGCCAAAAAATCGGCCATCTGTGCGCCATAGTGATGCAGGTTGCCGCTGCACGAAGGCTGTTGCGCGATATATTGCCGCGCCATTAGCCTGAAAAAATCCGCCCCGACCATCTGTACCAGGATGGGATAAGCTGCAGCCAAGGCGTCATGCAGATTCTCGCGATAGTTGTTGCGGTAGATATTAAGGGCGCTGGTCAGCGGATAACGCGGGCAGGCCGCCATGTCGTCCGGCATTGAGCCATGACCACGGATGGCGCTGGCCAGGCTGAATAATTCCTCACGCCAGGCATGCATGATAGCTTTCCATCAGTTGTTGCGCTTGCGCGGCTTCGTTCAGCAACACCGATAAGGCAGGGATATCAGTATCCCATTCGATCAACGTGGGACGCGGCCCGATCTGTTGCAATGCCGTTTGATATAAGGCCCATACCTCGTCGCACACCGGACGGCTATGTGTGTCCACCAGGCAGTCACCCTGTACCGTGTGACCGGCAAGGTGATATTCCGCCACGGCCTGTGGTGGGAGCGCGCGGATAAAGGCAAGGGCGTCCACGCCCAGATTGCGTGTGTTAACGTACAGATTGTTGATGTCGAACAGAATGCCGCAGCCAGTGCGCCGGGATAATTCGGACAGGAAATCGCCTTCGCTCATTTCGCTGCTGTTGAACGCCAGGTAACTGGACAGGTTTTCTATCAGCACACGGACACCAAGCGTTTCCTGCACATGCTGGATGCGGCTGGCAACGTGTTGTAACGCATGATGAGTATAGGGAAAGGGTAGCAGGTCGTTGATGACCATGTTGTCTGTTGCATTCCAACAGAGATGTTCCGACACCAAGGCAGGTTGCACGGCATCGCACAATTGCTTGAGTGCAGACAGATGTACTGTGTCGAGCGGGGTGGTTGAAGCCAGCCCCATCCCCACGCCATGCAAACTGACGGGATAATGTTCGCGCACCTTGAGCAAAGTGTGCAGGGGAGCGCCGCCCCCGAAAAAATTCTCGCTATGCACCTCTATCCAGCCAAGCTTGGGTAGCTTTTGTAACACCTCACGGTAATGAGGCGCCCGCAACCCAATGCCTGTGGTACACGGCAATGTACTGGTTGCGGGCATTTGTCTTACATCCCCTTCTTCATCATGCCGCCGTCGTCTTTCATCATAGCCATGCCGCCGGCGATTTTGTCGCAAGTTCCTTTAGGGACAGCAACGAAATCATTCGCATCGCTGTCTTTGGTGGCCTGTCCTGCGCAGGAGTGCGAACTTTTTTTGGTGGAGCAGTCATTTTTCCCGGCCTTGGCGATACCAAAACATTTTTCCATGTCTGGTTTGTCGGCTGCAACGGCGCTGCCGCTGGCCAAGCCAATAATCAATAAGCTGCCAATAGCTGCGGAAAGTAAATTGTGATTAGCGTTCATGGTGTCGCCCTCTATTATCAAGGTTAAGTGAATTTGGAGAATGAGTCTCCGTGCATTGATTCGGATCAAGCGGATGAATCGTTACATCGGCTCCAAGTTTATTCTGCCATAGTTTACGGGGCACCTCTAAAAATCCAAACTCCGTCGCGATACTGCGTTGCTCACAAAAAATTACTCCTGACATATCATACATATGCGGCGTCGCAATTTTTTGCTCGCGCCTTGTCTCGCTTAGGATTTTGAATTTTTAGAGGTTCCCTTCAGTAATTTTTTACCCAACCATAACCCCAGAACCCCGGCAGCGACCATAGACCGCTTGCTCAAACCTTTCCGTGCCGAGCTGAAACACAAGGGCTGGTCCGGCACTAAACCGGGTACGTTAACCCGAGATTTTCCATTAGGCGTAAATCTCGCTACAACGGGCATCCCCCCCTTTGAAAAAGGGGGGTTAGGGGGGATTTGAACGTCGCGCGCATATGAAAATCCCCCTCAATCCCCCTTTGCACCCGTAAAGGGTACGCCGGTGGGTACCCCGCTGCTACGCAGCGACCCTTCCGCAGTCAAAGGGGGAAGCCAGTTAAATTTCCTAATGGAAAATCTCGGTTAATAGCAAACAGCCGGGGCGCGACTACGGGACGTCGTCCGTCATTACTTTGCCAGCGGCTGTTTTAATGCGTGGCACGCCACAATGCAAGAAGCAGTGGTGCTCAAAGAAGTTCAAATGTTGCCATTCGCGATCAGCCGTGTTGTATACCGGATACGCGGCTCCCGTCTCATCCGGGAAGCGTGAACCACGCGCAAATCCGATCTATGTTCGCGCACCTTGAGCAAGGTATGCAGCGATGCAGCACCGCTAAAAAATTCTCGTTATGCACCTCAATCCAACCAAGCTAAGCCTGGGTAATGTCTTTACAGTCTTGCGGTAACAAGGGGACCCGCAATCCAATGCCTGCGGTACATGGCAGTGTATTGGTTGCGGGCATATGCCTTACATTCATTTCTTCATCATGCTGCCGCCTTCTTCTTTCATCATGGCTATGCCGCCTGCGATTTTGTCGCAAGTGCCTTTGGGTATGGCGACGAAATCATTGGCGTCATTGTTTTTGGTAGCTTGTCCCGCGCAAGAATGTGAGCTCTTGGGGCCGGCGCAGTCGTTCATGCCGGCCTTGGCGATGCCGAAGCATTTTTCCATAGCTGGCTTGTCGGCTGCACTTGCATTGCCGCTGAGGCCAAGGACTAACAGACTGCCAATTGCTGCTGACAAAATTTGATTGTTGTTCATTTTGATACTCCTTAAATTGTTAGTTGGAAAATTCCGGATATTACCCACATTTTTATCGCATCACCCCCTCGCTCTTTGTATTGCCGTACCGTCCGCGCTGAAACGCCGACGCCCAAAACACGAGCATATGCCTAAAAGCGCAAGGAGACACCCAAAGTATAGCTAACTTCAGAAGCCAGTTGGGTTCCTTTCAGATTCTGGTAAACGGGAACTTGGGCGTTGAAAGTAAGCGACGAATTCTTTCCCGGACGCCACTGAATTCCTGGTGTGAGATATATCTTGCTGTATCCAGTGTCGCGCACTTCGCCTCCAGCAAGCACGCCTAGTCCTGCTACCTCCGATTCATCCCTCTCCGCAATCTCCGCATTAACCTCGCCCACCAGGCTGAATTGATCCATGCTTGGGAGCGCATAATTGACCCCAGCATTCAAACCCAGAAAATTGCCAAACGTATAGGATTCGCTGCCGTTGATCTTATAGGAAAAATCTCCATAGGTAGTAAACGTAGAGAAGCCCCACACTGCTGCGGCACCCACAATGAAATCCGTGGAATCTGAGCCAAGCTGCTGGGTGATCGAGAATGGTCCTGCGGCATTGCCTTTGTCGGTCGCGCCGGTGGGAAGCTCCACGCCGACTAAAGCCAAAACTTCGCTGGTCGCACTAGGCTTGTAAAGGGAATATTTTCCATATACAGAGATGTCTCCCAGCCCTTTTGTGGTCTGTGTGTCCTGTGTAGGGAGGATATACGAGGCGGTTTGATCAACATGTGGAATCGCCAGGAGCACGGTCAAGCTATCAGTAACGCGATAATCCAGGAGCAGCGTAGTCTGCTGCGACTCCGTTTCTTGCTTGGCTGGATTTGGAACTTCAGTCGTTCCCGACTGGAGTGTCGAACGCTCGCTGTAGCGCGTGGATAAATTTACACCTACCCCATCCTGAGAGGTTGATCCTAGCCCGGTGATGGCCGAACGCGGTGACACCTGCACCGACATCATGGGCGGGGCGGGCATGGCAAACGTCGGCGCCACCCATCCACCCGCCAGCAGGATAGACATTCCCAGCGCACGACGCGCGTTTTTCCCTGATTGTCTTGTCTTCATCATT